>JAESSU010000470.1 GCA_016763955.1 Phycisphaeraceae bacterium
CGTTGTTTAACTTCTTCTTTGATCCAGGAAACATGTCGACCAAATCAGTTGAAAACATAGTCCGAAGTCGGCCAACAAATTGAGAAACAAGAATTGTATCGCCGCAGGAATGAATAAAGTCAATTCCTGCGGCGGCAGTTTAAAGATGAATTTTATTACGGACTGCTTGTTTGTCTTACTTGGTTTCTATTGCTTCGTAGATAAATCCGCCATGGGTTCCGATGTAGACTCTGCTTGGATCATCCGGAGCCACGGAGACCGTCCAGCAGCGTGGGTGGTTTAGTCCATTTGTGTGGTCGGCAAACACTTTGGAAACCCACTTGGATTTTTCTTTATTCCAAGATACGCGGTACACGCCATGGGCCTGAGTTGCGACAAGAACGGAATCACCAACTTCTTTTGCCAGACCGTAGGGCATTGGGATTTGGGCGGCCATGGTCCACGTTTCCCCAGCATCATTGCTGACATAAAGTCCTTGGGTTTTTGAAGCTTTCCATGTGTCCATTTGGGCAGCAAAAATTCGGTCAGGATTTTGGGGGTCAACCGCAAGCTCACGAATGGCTGTTAGCACAGGGTAAGCAGTTTCTGGGCCGGTGAGCTTTTTCCAACTCTTTGCGTTATCACTGCGGTAAATACCATCTGGCGTACTAAGGTACAAACGGCTTGTCCCCGGGACATGTTTCATGTCGTAAGCACTAAGGCTTTTTTCATGAACCAAGCCTTCGTTAACCTTTTCGAAGACGGCTTTGGGGTTACTGAGATTGATCCGAAAGACACCATGCTTTCCGGAGGATGCATAGAGGTATTTTTGTCGCTTTTGACCTTGCTTGATATAAAAAATGGCCATCGCACTGATCGAATTATTGGGCAGTCCTCTAAGTTGATTTTTTCGGCCTGCGAAGATACGGAACCGTTGATTGGGCTTGCGTATAACAATGCCCCCAATAGCGCCTGCGTTACGTCCAATAGCGGAATAAATCGTGGTTTGGTCATCAGGGTCAAAGACAATGGATCGCCCGCTGCCGCCAAGTTGGCCGTTGTAGTGTGGCCCGCCGATCATATTCCACGTGCGTGCTTGATCCTTACTTTCAAAGATGCCCCAGTCAAAATCGGTTAAGAAAATATTGGATGAATCCTTGGGATTAAACACAATGCGGCGGACACACGCCAGTTCGATTCGTCCATTGCCAGTGACTGCGTTCCCCTTTTTGTGTGTGGTGGCTTGTTTCCATGTGGCCCCGCCGTCCATGCTGTTCCAAATTAGGCCGACATTATCACCTGATAGCCAAATGGCATCACTAAGGCCATCTTTGTTGGCATCCTGGCCGCCGACTTGAACCGATACGCCCACGCCAACGTGATATTTGTCAGGGTGCCAAGTTTGATTTGATTCGTCGCCAGTAATCAATGCTTTATTCAAAATCACTTGCCATGTCTTGCCGCCGTCTATTGTTCGATAGAGACCGCCATTCCAGGACCATGCTCCGACATACAAAACTTGCGGATTAAGTGGATCAGCAGCTAAAGCAAAAAAACGTTTTTCTTTTTCAGGTAGACCCGAGCTAACCGCTTTCCATGTTTCGCCTGCATCGGTACTTTTGTAGACGCCTGGACGGACTTTTGAGTTGATTTTTCCCCAATAACCAACCGTGACATAGACGGTTTTGGATAGACCTTGCGGAGCCACAACCTGAACGGGATTCCCATCCATTAAGTTGTTTTGAATATTAAACCAGCTCACGCCTCCATTTTTACTTCGATAGATGCCTTGGGCGGTTGTGGCATACATCAGGTCAGGATCAAGGCTATCGATGGTCAAGGTTGCGATGTGAGCTGTTGAGGGGAGATTGTTTTTTGAGTCGGTGTTTAGACGTGACCATGTGCCTTTGCGGCCAGCTTTTTTGCTCACATAGATTTCGCCATTCCAATGATCCCTGTGTTTTGCTTTACGTGCGCCATGGACACCCATTCCGCTAGCTGCATAGACAACTTGCGGGTCATGTGGAGATTGCAGTAGGAAGCCGATACTGCTGCCTGGGCCTTTGGGGTTATTGGCAAAAACTCGTTTCCAGTTATCTCCGTAATTTTTCGTACGGTAAATCTTACCCGTCCGAGAGGTGCACAGCGCAACGCCATTGCTCAGTGCCAGGACACCACAGTGAGTGTTGAAATTTACATGTCCGTCGTAAACGATGCCTTTGCCTGCATTTTTCCAAGTCTTACCGCCATCGGTTGTGGCATGCATGCCCCCGCAATCAAGGCCTGCATCAACAACTTGCGGATTGTCTTTTTCAAACGCTAAACACCCTAATGTGCCGCCTCCACCGGGGCCAAAGTTTTCAACTTTGACTTGTGATGCCGTTGAACAGCTCGTTGCTGCGAGTACCAAGACTACGGAGAGTAAGCTTTGTCTCCAACCGTTTTTTTGAATGCGTGAGATAAACAAAATAAAATCCTTTTATTTCGGGTTAGAAATATTGTTTAGGGCAAACAGGTTCTGCCTGTCTTTGTAAATGAAACTGACATAGCCAATGAGAAACGATCTGTTGCTCGTGGTTTTGTCACGATGCCTGATGCAATAAAGTTTTAATTCAATTTTTTGAATTCTGCTCAGTCAATTTGGCTAAAGATTATCGCGACATTCCAGGTCATAGAGGGAAACGCGATGTCCCTTATTTATTCACTGGCAGCCAGCGTTTTTCCCATTGCACGCTGTCATATTTTTTCATGTTTTCTTTGGATTTTAAGATACTCCAAGACGCTTCTGCGGTGGAGGAAAAAATGCCAAGTTCTCGGCGTGCCTCAACGGACTGACGCGCGTTGGGTTTCTTTGCAAAGGCATTTTCGCGTGTATGTAAGGCAAAGGTCGAGTGCAAAGCCCAACTGGACCCCATTATTCCTAAGCCTTCTGTCGCAGCAATATCCCGAGCGAGGTTGGCCATGTTGTAAGGCTTAAACCAAGGCACTGCAACGACATCAAATCCATTTTGCCGGAACCATGAAATGCTTGGATAATGCTCTGGGGTAACCCCGGCCACTTCGTATCCATAATGCCAGTCGGCAAGGATGATGTCTTTATCAAGTAGCGGCAACGCTTCAAAAGTATTTTTAGGTGGCCCGCCGTGATTTTCAAAACAGTAAGGAAATTGCAGATGACTTAGAAGCATGTCGCCCCAAATCATTGAACGGCATCCTTTTTCTCTAAGATGACGATTAAGTGTGTTGGCATAGTCCGCGAGCATTTTGCCACGGTTGACTTCTTTAGACCATGCTGATCCAAAAAAGTGTGCTTCATCCATACCTAGGCTAAAGAGTTTGGGTTGGTTAAATAGTTCATAAATTTCATCAATACAGTCAAGCATCAGAGGCACGACTTTGGGACTTGCGACATCCAATCCGATACCCAGAGCGCCATTGTTTTTGACTTTGACCTGTTTTTGTTCTGCGGTCAATCGGTTCTTTGCCCAACCTTCATGAAAGATACTTTTCCAAGAGCCTCCCGAATGGGTTCGGATTTTGCGA
>JAESSU010000471.1 GCA_016763955.1 Phycisphaeraceae bacterium
ACACCAGAACTTTTGCTGCCCAATGGCTTGAATATCAAACGATGGGGAGCAGCCCATGAATTCCAGAATCTGCATCGTGAGTACAAGGAAAAACTTCACGAATTCACCATCGGTCACTTTTACCCCAGCTATCATTTCGACCTTGAAAAAACGATCTATATGTTCACCTCAGGGCGATACGAGTTCCGCAACAAAGGCTTTGACATGACCATCGAAGCCTTAGCCAGGCTCAACCATCGCATGCAAGTTGCAGGCAGCGACAAGACCGTCGTCTGCTTTATTATTACCAAGCGGCCTGTTAAATCACTAAACGTTGACGCACTGTCTTCTAATGCCATGCGTAAAGAATTCCAGACCATCAGTGAAGGCATCACCAAACAGATCGGTGAACGCCTTGTGCGCGAAGCCTCCAAAGGCAAGGTCCCGGACTTTAACAGCTTAGTCGATGAATACTGGATCGTGCGTCTTCGTCGTATGATTCATGCTTGGCGACGTGAGGATCTGCCGAGCATTGTGACCCATGACCTAGTGGATGACAGTCAAGATGAAGTACTCAATCGTTTCCGTTCCTGTCATCTATGGAATGAAGAAAACAATCCGGTCAAAGTGATCTACCATCCGGACTTCATCACACCGACCAATCCGCTCTTTGGTTTGGAATATGATCAGTTCGTGCGTGCATGTCACCTAGGCGTCTTCCCTAGTTATTACGAACCTTGGGGTTACACACCCTTGGAATGTATTGCCATGGGCATCCCTGCGGTGACCAGTGACCTGTCGGGCTTTGGTTCGTATCTTGACCAGGTCTTACCTGATCACCATGACAAAGGCTTGTACGTCGTTAACCGCCGTCATCAGAATTGGTTCCAAGCAACCGAACAGCTCACCAACTTCTTATTCGATTTTGTGCAGCTTAACAGTCGCCAGCGTATTAGTCAGCGTAACCGCGTTGAATCTTTTAGTGACCACTTTGACTGGGGCAATCTAGGGAAGCACTACCAAGAAGCTCACGCACTGGCGTTGGAACGAATTAGCTAGATTATCGACCCCGGCCCCCGCAGGAAGCCGAAGGATTCCCGCAGGTGTGAATATTTCAAAACGGGAAATAATGATGCCAAATGCTCTAGCGGTCATAAAACCACAGAGACACTTCAGATAAGCATTACTGCAAATCGTCTTCGGTCAGCAGATTATTTTGGGCGACATCGCTCTTTAGTGTCTGACCGATGACCGCAAAGAATTGCATTGCAGGGATTCCAATTCAGGGCGGCGCAGGGTCAAATCCTGGCGTGTGAGTGTTTGACCTGCTGATAGATCACGGACTGCGCAAACACTTTGCCGACTCACATGACGGATATCACATTCGACATCACTTGCGACCTTAATTCGCTTTCCTAACATCACAGCAGCTTGTCTAATTTGCAAAACATATTCACCCAAAGCATCAGGCTCCATACTCGCCGCATGGTCTGGGCCAAAAGCATGACAGTCATAGGTTAAATGTTTTTCGATGACGCAAGCGCCCGCTGCCACCGCCAACGCGCCGGTGACTGACGAGGTCGTGTGGTCAGAGTAGCCCGTGGGCAAATCGTAAGCATCAGCAATCACGCGGATCGCACTAAGTCCTGCCTCTTGCGGGGGGGTCGGATAACTTGAGACACAGTGCAGCAGACACGCAGCGGGGATTTTTTTAAGCAGTTGTGCAGCGGGCGCAATCTCTGCCAAATCAGTTGTACCTGTGGAGACGAGCATCGGTTTGCCCAGCTCGCAAGCACTTTCAAGCAGTGGCAAGTTCACCACATCCGGCGACGCGATTTTCACCGCATCAAGATCCAATCCCATTAGCACGGGAATATGTTCCAGACTAAAGGGCGTAATGACGAATCCCATTGCCAATTCATGTGCCAGATCACAAACTTGCGTGACGGCTTTTAAATCCAATGCTAGCGCACGGAGCATCGCATGGACATCGGTCTGGCCAAGGGTTTTTTGATAGTCAGCAAGCAAGGCTTGTTTGGAGAGCAGCACGTCCGGATCAAAAAATTGCAGCTTCACCGCATCAACTCCCGCTTGCTTAGCGGCCTGGGTCAATGCCAATGCTTTAGCGACATCCCCATCATGGTTCACGCCGATTTCCGCGATTACACAAATGCTAGGCCCACGATCCGAATCTGCGGACACAAAATGAATTAACCCGTTATTTTCGCCCATTATCTCTCTATACTTTCGTGATTTATCCCTGATTTTTTCAATCTTTCACACCCATGGGCAAGTCCAATGCACCTGCCGACTGGCATAAATCGGTTACTCAGGATACCATTTTCCCTCTTAACCCATACTTAATTGTAACCTCTAGGGAGCAAAAAACATGACCCTCAAACTCGCAATCATTCCCGGTGACGGTACCGGCCCGGAAGTTGTCACTGAAGCGATCAAAGTTCTTCAGGCCATCGCCAAGGCAGAAAACTTTACCTACACCACCAAAGAATATGATTTCGGCGGCGATCGTTACCTTGCGACAGGCAAGATTATTGACGATGCAGAAATCGCAGAACTCCAAACCCATGACGCGATCCTACTAGGTGCTGTCGGGCATCCGGGCGTTAAGCCTGGCATCCTCGAAAAAGGCCTGCTCCTGAGAATGCGCTTTGCAATGGACCAGTACATCAACCTGCGTCCCGTGAAGCTCTACCCCGGCGTGGACACCCCGCTTAAAGACAAAGGCCCAGAGGACATCAACTTCGACGTGATTCGTGAGAACACCGAAGACCTCTACTGCGGTAACGGGGGCATCCTCCGTCAAGGCACAGCCAACGAAGTTTCCACACAAGAAATGATCACCACGCGATTTGGTGTCGAGCGCTGCTTGCGTTACGCATTTGATCTTTGCCGTAGCAAAAAAGAATCCGGTGCAGGCAAAGGCTTGCTGACCCTCGTTCACAAAACCAACGTGCTAACTTATTGTGGCGATACTTGGTTTAGAGCCTTCAACGAAGTCGGCGAGGCAGATTATCCAGATATCAAACGTGACTACAACCATGTCGATGCAGCTTGCATGTGGTTTGTTAAAAACCCTGAATTCTACGACACCATCGTCGTCCCCAACCTCTTTGGCGATATCATCACCGACCTCGGTGCCATGATCCAAGGCGGTATGGGCATCGCAGCTGGCGGTAACATCAACCCCGACGCGGGAGGCACAAGCATGTACGAACCCATCGGCGGCAGCGCTCCTAAATACACCGGCCAGAATGTCATCAACCCACTAGCAGCCATTGGTGCGCTAGCGATGTTGCTGCAAAACTCCGGCCAAAAGGCTGCCGGTGACCGCGTCGAAGCAGCCATCAAGAAAGTCACCCCCAGACTCAAAAGCATGTCCGCAGGCCGCATGGGCTACAGCACCACCGAAGTGGGCGACCTGGTCGTCAACGAACTGTAAATCGCTCATAACAACAGCTAATACAACATATTATCAAAGACGCATGGCTAACCCCCATGCGTCTTTTTTATGATTTATCAGACTACACCTTTATATTTTATTTAAAAAAGACCCGTCGAACCGATACTTTCTTTTCTCACTGAATATTCGATTTCTTACGCATCTTGGGGTCCGACATCATGGATAACGCAAGCAACACAGCCAACAAGGTGGTGGCATGGGCCAGCATTGTTGTCATCGGCATCGTCACCACATCAGTGGCAATCTGGTTCATCAGTCAGTCACAAGCTATCCAAGACGCCTCCTGGGTCAAAGTCATTAAGTATCCCGGTTTTATTGCAGGTGCCACAGCAACTGCCTTGCTCCCATGGTGGGTGATGGCCTGTGCAGCAATGGATACAAACAAAACAGCCCAAAAATCCACCGTCCGCAAAGGCCCCATAGACTTAGTAGACGTAATGCTCGCAGATCGTCACCATGACGAACGCTTCTAATACATCATTTTTTTTCGCTTATCCCTATAGTTATCCGGACTTAATTGTATATTCAAACAGCCTGATATTTTACATCGTCGAATCAGCATAAATGCCTTTTAACGCTCAGAAACGGTTAATCTCACGCCAATAATCGTCGATGACATCATCTAAGGACGTGTCATGACTGTAACGCAAACAGACAATAATATTCCCCGTATCGGTGAAGCTGTGCAAGCATCGCGCGAATCGCTAAGCATCCCCAGCAAGATCGAATGGATTGAAAAGGCGGTCGATCATCTCGTGCCCCCGACCCAAGTGTGGGGAATCTGTGATGAAGACCGTGCA
Source organism: Phycisphaeraceae bacterium (assembly GCA_016763955.1). Taxonomy (GTDB): domain Bacteria; phylum Planctomycetota; class Phycisphaerae; order Phycisphaerales; family Phycisphaeraceae; genus UBA7800. The sequence continues at coordinate 4,261 of JAESSU010000471.1, forward strand.
TCACGCTTAACCATCGTACTCACCGAAGCACTGACCAATGCTGTGGTTCATGGCAATCTTGGGATCAGCTCAGCACTCAAAGAAGACGGCGATGCCTTTGCAGTAGAACTCTCAAAGCGATCCAGCCAACCCGACCTTGCAGCCAAGCCCGTACTCATCGAAGCAGAATACGATGGCACCACCGTCACTTGGACCATCACCGATCAAGGCGAAGGCTTTGATGTCGAAGATTTTCCCAAAAGACTCGATAGCGAAGAACCCGACATGGACCTGCTACTTAGCGGCCGAGGCGTCATGCTCATCCGCGCGTTTGTCGATGACATCTCCTGGCATCTAGGTGGCAGACAAATTCAATTTTCCATGGACCGACCCGGACTTGAACGACGTGAACAACATCGTCTGCAAACCCACCAATCTGTCCGCGTGGCAACCTTTGAAGAAGATGGCCAAATCGACTGGGGCAAAGCACTCGATGCCCTCACACTCGACCTTTCAACCGGCGGTGCGAGCATGCTCCATCCATCCATCGAAAATGCAACCCGCCTGATGATCGAAATCAATGGCCCACAAGGTAAAATGTACGTCCCCGCACAAGTCTGTCGCACACAACAAGTCGATGACGATATCGTGCAAATCGGATGTCGATTCCTAGCACCAGACCCAGACCAATCCGGTGCGTACACCACCTTGGCTCAGCAAACCCAAGCCTTAGAAGAACTCATCGCCCAACTCGAAGAAAGTCAAGATACAAACAATTTCTCAGCACTGCGATCCCATGCACGAGCAATCTTTACCGATCCCGTTTCAGTCGACACCCTCGACGGCAACCCGCTGCGATCAGCCATTGGACGTGATCTATCAAAAGGCGGGGTCTCATTCATCGGACAATTCGAACTGCCACAAGGCGCACAAGTGGGCATCACCCTACAACATAAAGACGAAAAACCCCTTCGCGTGCTAGGCATCATCACGCGATGTAACCGACTCACCGGAAACCACTATGACTACGGCGTAAAATTCCTCTAACCC
>JAESSU010000472.1 GCA_016763955.1 Phycisphaeraceae bacterium
CCGGCCCCCGGAAGTTTAAAACCAAACCTTCGTTTTGCCTCTCAAGCCAAGTCACTGCATTGTCTTTACCAAGACAAAGAGCGTTGTTTAAAATCGCACCTGTAACGTGCGTTTTAAATAAATGATAACTTTTTCATTATCACTGAACAAAAGGTGCTTTGCATGGGTTAGTCTAATGTAGTTCACGCTGCAATTGCGGTGTTGCGATTACAATGTAACGGGACTCAAATGTTTTTAAATTCCTCCTGCCAAAGGATGTCACTGTGTTAAACATGCATCAATTTCTTGCTCTCATACTCGTAGGGACGCTGTTACTAATCACACCCGCAGCCCATAGCCAAGGCATGCCCCCTGCGCGTGTACGTGTTGGAACCATTGAACAACAAAACCTACAAACACGCTGGGATGTCATCGGCAGACTTGTCGAACGCAAACGTTCCATCATTGCAGCAGAACAATCAGGAAAAATTATCCATATGCAAGTCAACGACGGTGATCCTGTCGTCGCAGGCAAGACGGTGCTAGCCAAAATTGATGATGTCTGGGCCAAACTCAATCTCCAACAAATCCAAGCAGAACTTGAACAAGCCCAAGCTCAAAAACGTGAAGCTGAGTCACAGTTAAAACAAGAACAACGAGACTTAACATTCTATGTCGATCTGGTTGCAAAAAATTCTGCGCGGCCTAAGGAAGTTGACGATGCACGAACCGCAGTGGAAACCGCACAGGCAAGGCTCACTAGCGCCAAAGCCAACGAGCAAATCAAAGAAGCAATGCACAAACAAGCCAACGAACAACTAGCCCGACTCACCGTCTTAGCCCCCTTTAATGGCGTGGTGATTCGCAAGCACACCGAAGTGGGCCAATGGGTCAATCAAGGGGATGCCGTCGTTGAAATAATCTCTACAGAAGCTATCGAAGCGCATGTGGATATCCCCGAATCGCTAGTCAACAATCTCACCGCAAATGATCTAACAGCACTAAAAATTGACCCGCTAGACAAAGAAATACAAGGGCGCATCATCGCCATCATCCCCGATGGTTCATCAGCTGCACGCACGTTCCCGGTTCACATTCTCATCGACAATCCAAAAGGTGAATTAAAAGTAGGCATGAGTGTCACCGCACACATTCCCACCAGCCAGATCAAACCCTGCATCACCGTGCCTCGCGATGCGATCCTTTCCACGAGTCAAGGTGCTGCAATCTGGGTCAACATGGATGGTAAAGCCATTCGCGTCGATGTGAAGATTCTCTTTGGTCTGGAAAATCGTTATGCCATCAAACCCAACATGCCTTTGCAACCGGGCATGCAGGTGGTGATCGAAGGGGCAGAAAGACTGTTCCCAACACAACCTTTGGATGTGATTAACCCGTGATGCAACATTGCTCATATACAGCAATTAACCTTGACTAAAAAAAACTTAAAAATTCAAAATTCGAAATCTGAAATTTAGCAGGCTCACCCTATGGATTACATCCGATTTGCCATCACCAATCCCGTTAAGGTCACCGTTGCAGTGATTCTCCAGCTGCTCTTTGGCATGATCTCACTGGTTCAAATTCCCGTGCAATTGGTTCCTAATGTGGATCAGCCGATCATCACCGTCGAAACCCAATGGACCGGCCGCAGTCCTCAAGAGGTTGAACGAGACATCATCGAAAAGCAGGAAGATAAGCTTAAAAGCGTTTCTAACCTGCGTAAGATGACCTCCACCTGTTCACTGGGCAAAGGTGAAATCACCTTAGAGTTTTACGTTGGTACGGATAAAGACCAGGCCTTTAAAGAAGTCTCCGACAAGCTCCGTGAAGTCCCCGAGTATCCAGAGGACACCGACGAGCCCGTCATTAACACAGGTGAAAATGAACCCTCAAAAGCCATCACATGGATGATTCTCGATTCGACAGATCCTAACTTCGACGTGCAGTCTTTTTTCCACGTTGCTAATGACCGCGTTAAACCTTACCTAGAACGAGTTGATGGTTTAGCTCAAATCAATATCTTTGGTGGCCGTGACCGTGAAGTGCATATTCAGATTGATCCTAAAAAACTGGCTCTGCGAGGCATCACCTTCACGCAACTTCGCAATGCGGTTCGATTAGAAAACATCAACTCATCAGCAGGTGATCTGCCTGATGGCCGCCTTGATGTGCGCATCCGAACCGTCGGCCAATATGAAACACTTGATGAGTTACATAACACCGTTATTGCTCAGACCGCTGGTGGCCCGGTGCGGATCAAAGATGTCGGGCAGGCAATTGTCACACTCGAAAAACGACGCAGTTTCGTCCGCTGTAATGGTCGATCAGCCATGGCCATCAACGGCATCCGGGAGACCGGCGCAAACGTCATCTCCGTGATGACAGACCTGCGACAGCGCGTTGAAGAAGTCAACCAAACCATTCTCAAAAACTATGAAAATGACAAATATGGCCTGCGAATCCGCACGGTCTATGATGAAACGATCTACATCAATTCAGCCATTGATCTGGTCCAAAAAAACCTCGTCTTTGGGGGCATTCTCGCAGGTTGGATTCTGCTGACTTTCCTACGAACGATTCGGCCGACCATGATCATCATGCTCGCGATTCCCATCTCCGTGGTGGGAACGTTTGTGGTCATGACAGGTTTTGGACGCAATCTTAATGTGATCTCACTTGCGGGGCTTGCCTTTGCAGTGGGCATGGTGGTGGACAATGCCATCGTGGTACTCGAAAATATCGACAGGCATATCGCCTTAGGACAGCCACCCCACAAAGCAGCCTACACCGGCACCAAAGAAGTCTGGGGCGCGATTGTCGCCTCCACACTTACCACTCTTGCAGTGTTTATTCCCGTCCTCACCATTCAAGAAGAAGCCGGCCAGCTTTTTAAAGATATCGCGCTGGCAATCTGTGCAGCAGTGTCCCTATCACTCATTGTCTCCGTCACAGTCATCCCAACCGCTTCGGCAAGATGGATGCGTGAAAAGAAAGTCCGTGAAAAAGGCGGCTATCTCAAACATCTAAGCAAAGACATGTTCGGCCTCGTGCATTTAGTCAACTCAACCATCAAACGCTTTACCGACTTTATGCACGCGATCATGAAACCCACCTCCACACGATGGTTTGCTCGCTTTTGTATTGTCGCATTCTTTACGCTCGTCTCACTACTAGGTGCAAAATTGCTCATGCCCGCAGCATCGTACTTACCTAGTGGCAACAAAAATCTCGTCTTCGGCATTATGCTCACACCCCCTGCTTACAACATCAAACAAAACCAATTCATTGGTGAACGAATCGAAGCAAGTATTGCCCCCTACTGGGAAGCACAAAACACATCGCAAGCCACGAAAATCGGCCCCGTCCCTAACATGTTCACGAAACAGCCTTACCCACAAGTCCCCGCGATCGACCGCTATTTTTATGTCTCATTCGGAGGCACTATTTTCATGGGCTGCTCAAGCAAAGACGACCAACTCGTCCAACCCTTAGGAAGCGTCCTTTCACAAGGGATGTCCGGAATTCCCGGCTCGTTTGGCTTTGCACGCCAAGCCTCTATTTTCGGCCGTGGAATCGGGGGATCCAATGCCATCTCCGTGGAAATTTCAGCGAGTAATCTCGGCGAACTGCGCCAACATGCCCTGACGCTTTACATGCAACTCGCAGGCAAATTCGGATTCATGAGTGTCCAACCAAGCCCGATGAACTTCAGTCTCATGGGCCCTGAAGTACGCATCAAACCAAACTACGTCAAAGCCAGCGAACTGGGCATCAACATGGCCAACCTCGCAACGGGGATACAAGCCATGGTCGATGGCACAATCGTCGGAGACTTCCGCTTAGAAGATGACTCGGTGGATATGCTGATCGTACGCGATCCAAAATTCCCACTGACCCCAGAAACGATTCCCAATATCCCCATTGCCATTGTCGATAAAAAAGGCAACCATAAAGTCATCCCACTCTCAGCGGTCACCCGAATCATCCCCGCAGATGCGCCCCAACAAATCCTGCGAATTGAAGAACTCCGCTCGGTGAGTTTTAGCGTCATGACTCCGCCCGAAATCCCGCTTGAAGATGCTTATAACCAAATTGCTCAAATCGTCCAAGATTCTAAAGACTCGGGCGCAATCCCCAAAAATTTGGAAGTCAATCTAGCAGGCACAGCTGACAAACTTGTAGAAGTCCGCGAAACCATGATCGGCAAATGGACCGGCTTTAACACCGAAAGTTTCAAGAGCATCGGCTTCTCACGCATGCTCATTGCATTGTTCATCACGTACCTGCTGATGGCTGCACTGTTTGAAAGTTTCCTCTACCCCTTTGTGATTATGTTCAGCGTCCCACTTGCAGCCATCGGCGGACTTGCAGGATTAAGACTCATCCAACTAATGGACCCCACGCAGCAATTGGACATGCTCTCAATGCTCGGATTTGTGATTCTCATCGGAGTCGTTGTGAACAATGCAATCCTACTGGTCCACCAATCACTAAACTTTATGCGCGGTAATGCAGATGCAGTTCAAGGCCAACATCAACCCATGCCCCCAGCAATGGCAATCTCACAATCCGTGCGCACACGAATCCGACCC
>JAESSU010000473.1 GCA_016763955.1 Phycisphaeraceae bacterium
AATGTTTAACACTGGACACAGGCATATCATACCACGCTAACACAAATGCGTTTGCGTTGACTCATGTCGCAAGAAGCTGCAAACATTTTGATTGCCAGATGAACTGTAAAACCGTTTGTCTTAGTTATCAAACTGTGCATCAAAGGCGATATTCGATGGTTTAAAGTCCACACTACGAACAAAGTCCGCAGCTTCAGTTGCACCATGTTCGCGGTCCATCCGGCTGTCTTCCCATTCAACACTTAATGGGCCTTGATAACCCGTGTCATTCAGAGCAACGATGATCTCTTCAAAGTTTACATCACCATGTCCCAATGAACGAAAGTCCCAGAACCGACGAGCATCAGCAAAGTCCGTATGTCCACCAAACACACCCACATCACCATTGCCATGATCCCACCACACGTCCTTCATGTGGCAATGGAAAATACGCTTCGGAAAGTCACGAATAAACTTCACATAATCCACACCCTGATAAGCAAGATGAGAGGGATCATAATTAAAGCCAAAGCGTTTATGTCCGCCAACGGCATCAAGGGCACGCTGGGCGGTGGCAATGTCAAAGGCGATTTCCGTAGGATGCACTTCCAATGCAAAGTTCACATTAAGCTTATCAAACGCATTAAGGATCGGCGTGAACCGCTTGGCAAAATCGGCAAAACCTTTATCCCAATAAGCCTGCGTGGTCGGCGGGAAAGCGTAAAGGCTATGCCAAATACTTGAGCCGGTAAAACCATTGACAACCGCAGGCTTACGGCCCCACTTCGTGCCATCTTTGGGCTTAGCATCCATGAACTTACGAGCTGCTTTACCGGTATTAATCATTTCCTTAGCGGCACGCTTGCGGACACCTTCAGGATCGCCATTGCCCCAAACATGCTCAGGCAAAAGACATTGATGACGCTCATCAATGTTGTCACAGATCGCTTGTCCAACCAAGTGTGCACTAAGGGCATAACTCGTCAAGCCGTTGTCCATGAGCACTTCCCATTTTTGCTTGCAGTAGGTTTTGCTCTTGAGTGCTTGCTGGACATCGAAGTGATCACCCCAACAGGCAAGCTCCAAGCCGTCGTACCCAAAGTCCGCAGCCTTGGTGCAAAGTTCTGCAAAAGGTAAATCTGCCCATTGTCCGCTAAATAGTGTGACAGGTCGTGCCATGTGGTTTAATCTCCTGATTAGAAATACAATTTTTTATTAAATGACGAGTAGATAGTTTGGTCTTAAAAGCTCAACAATGCAAGGTCTGCATCAAAAATTTGAATTGTTTTTGTAATTCGGCAAGGTGATTTCGCAATGCAAACCCTGCTCAGTGAAATAATGATCTAGCTGACCGTTCATTTCGTAGATGACTAAGCCTTCTACGAGTCTCATCCCCACGCCGGGTTGACTTGAGCCGTCGCAGCAGCAGATGCATGTCGGACAATCCTCTCGCCAGTGAATATGAACGGTCTGATGATCAAGGTCACCTACGACTTCCCATGTGAGTCTTAACATACCACTATCTTTTTTCAAAACGCCGTACTTCATGGCATTGGTCAATAACTCATGTAAAGTCATACATAACGGCTGGGACAAGCGTGTTAACAAACGGACTTTTGGCCCGCTAATTTGAATACGATCTGCCATCCCTGACAACTGATGATCCAAAACCACATGGGCCAATTGATCCATGTAAATACCATCCCAATGCTCCTTAGCCAATGCTTCGTGAGCCCGGGCCAGCGCATGGATCCGTCCTGAAAAAACCTCCGTAAAAATCTTCATGTCAGTGGAAGACCGCAGTGTCTGCGAAGCTAAAGCAATCACAGTTGCAAGCACATTTTTCACACGGTGATCCAACTCATGCGTCAGTCGCTTCTGGCTTTCATCGGTTTGTTTACGATCTGTCACACCGGTCTGAACACTGACAAAATGCGTCAGCTTGCCCTGCGGATCATGCATCGGAGCAATGATCAATTCGACCCAATACATCGAGCCATCCTTACGGTAGTTTCTTAGCGTGACATTCACGGCACTGTGTTTTTCAATCGCCAAACGAAGTTTAGGTAAATCCGGTTGTTCATGATCACCACGATGTAAAAACCGAATATTCTTACCTAAAATTTCATCCGCCGAATAACCTGTCATTTTTTCAAATGCAGGATTCACATAGACCGCAGGATTGTCCGGCAAGTTCGGTTCCGTAATGACAATCCCATAAGGCGTTGAACGAATTGCATGATCACGCAGGCGTAATTCCTGCAAAACTTTTGCTTGTTCTGTGATATCGCGGCCCGTGCATTGCATCTGAATCAGATTACCTTGCTCGTCAAAATAACCACGCGAGGTCCAACTGACCAAACGCTTGCCTAATGTTGAATGCGTCAGAGGGTACTCACCAAACGCAACAGGATTTTGAGACGATAAAATTTCATGCATACTGTTAATTGCATTCATATCGTCTACATCGAAAATTTTCTCGTAACCTTGATCGAGCAGTTGATCGGAAGACACACCAAGGAACCGACACATGGCTTGATTGACATAAGTCACTTTGTTCTCGGCTGAGCCTCGGACAACCAACTCCGTCTGGTCTTCAACTAGCTGCCTGTAAAATTCTTCACTGATCGCCAGTTTTTTTAGTGCTTGCTCGCGCTCTTGAATTTTACGATGAAGGTCTTGGCATAACTCATCGATGCGATGAGCAACTAGATCCAACTCGTCGGATTGATAACGAAGCTTACGTCTTTGACTCCAACCCATTGACTGGTGCAAATTGTCAATATTAAGCTGCTTGAGATGCTTAGCCAAAAAGAGCAAATGGCGAGTAAAATTAAGCTGAAAAACCGTGAAATACAACACAGAAAGCACAACCACAAACACAATGGCACAAAACACCATAGACTTCAGTTCAGTTCGTAAGCCCTTACGGATATATCCATGACAGACACGCACATGCAATTTGCCAATCGACTTACCCTCTGATTTGGTCCGCTGCGATGGCAGGTCAATGATATGATTTTCATCATAAGCAGCAGTGAAATCACCGGCTTTAAGATGCTGCTGATGAACCGGAATATCCGTATCCAGTTGCACATAGACCACACAAGGAATACTGATCATCGCACGCAGTAAAAAGTCTACCCCTTCTTTATCATCAGCATAAATTTCGGACACTAATGCAGGCGTAAAACCATCGCGTATGACCTGGACCTGTTGATTCAGTGCTGTGTAAAACAACTTGCTAACATGTTGATAGTGAAGCCACGAAAAGCCCCCCGCTAAAACCGTACTACATAAAACGACAGAGACAAGCACTCGGACAGTGAGCCCGGAATATTTCATAGATGAGATAGATGGCGTTTTTTCATTCATCCAAGAGCAAGCTCACGAATGGATCTAGAAGCTGGTCTTTGCCAATCATCGACCTGCTCATACTGTAATGGGTCACGGCATATGTACAAGTCATACCTGAACTATTAGCCACAAAACTGATATTTCTTGCGATGCACTGAATTTCGGTGTTGTAAGTCATTTCCAAAACGGAAGTAACTTGGCGCGCTCATAACGTTGCTTAACCTGCGGGGGTGTCCAAGCTCCGGCAATGACGTGCATTCGTAGCATTTGCCCGACAAAGCCCCCATCGATTTCCAGTTCGTCGATATCTTTACTTGCCCCATCAACAATGTTTCCACCCACAAGGCAGCGTTCAGTAGAACGCGTGCCAATACAAGGGGACTGGCTCTGTAACTGGCCATTAAGGTATAAAGACAGAACCTTGCCATCATAGGTGGTAATGACATGATAAAAGTGCCCTAGTTCAAGGCGGCTTTGTGACTGCACTGTTACATGTGGGTTAGGATGCGACCGCAACTCTGGTAAACGCCTAGCTTCGAGCAAGCCATCGGGACGAATGATCAGACTCACTTGGGCACCGCGCTGATAACAAATCACGCTTGTCTGACCGACCTTTTGAGGCCGGATCACCACATCCACACTCATTGGTCCATTGGGGGCATAGTCCAGTTGGGTCTGAAGAATCTGTTTGCCATTGAACTTGAGCATCCGACCATTGCCTGGCAAAACATCAAAAGTCATCTTGGCTTCCCCCTTAAGTTCAAGGCTCGATTCATGGCCTGACCAGTCGGCGATCTACGTTCGCGGCTCACCCTTTTTATGTTGCGGGACAAACGACCAAAGCACACTGGTTTGATCATAGCTTGTCGAAGGCACCGACCAAACCGTCGATGAGTAAGCCCACTTACCATCAGCAAACTGCACCACCGCTGCATAGTAGTCTTCGCCTTCACGTGTCTTGGGCTTTCGCCAATCACAGTAGGACGAAACCTCCCCCACAGAACGTTTACGCAGCGCGATGGGACGCTCACCTTCATTGGGATTAACCGAGTATGCGTTATCACAATCCAAGGGTGCAAGAAATCTCAGTAGCTGACCATTGCGCATCGCTGAGACTTGCGTTTTATCTACATCCACAGCGATCACACGATAGTCAATCACGCGTACCCCTTCATGCAATGCCGGTTGACCAGTTGCGCCATCTTGGCCATTGACAAGCATGTGCAGTGAACGCGAGTTGTCAGCCAAGCGATGCAAGGGGACGTTGTAATAAAGTTGGTCGGAGTAATTTGTCCCACGCACCATCGCAATATCCGGGAGATTGGCATAATCGATTTTACTGCCATCTTCTAATTCCAAAGATGCACGGACACGTATCACGCGACTGTGATTGCGATCAACGCCGTTGTCATAGTTCCATTTCCAGGCATCAAGCTGTTGCATATCCAGCCAGTCACTGTGCTGCAAAGCGATGAGGGCATTGTGGTCGTCAAGTAATTTTACGGTAATTTTTGCCTTGCCGGTGACATTGGCAGCAGGCAGTGGCAGGAACTCGACAATCACCGGTTCACCTGTTTGCAGTGCCTTGCGATAGGACAGCACCGATTGCGGCTTACCCTCTTCAGATTCGGGGAGAGGCTTGTTGTTATAACGTGACAAGTAGCGTTGACTGATCTCCATACGGCTGGTGAGTTGACTGTATGTACAGCTTAAACTTGTGGCTTCGTGATAGTCATTCCATGTACTCCATTGCAGGAAATCGGGCTTTTGAACCAGCGTTTTTTCCCAAACAGAGCGAAGGAATTCCGTGTGACGTGGCGAAACAAAATTGCGTTGAACACTTCGGTCGCTCAGGTAACCAGGCCAGATCGTACCGCCGACATATTGACTGACTTTTTTGCCGTCATAGGTTTTGCGAAAGAACCCGGGCATCTGTGTTGCAGCTTCTAGGGCTGAAGCGGCAAAATTAAAACAGCCATCAAGCATATCTCCAAAACCATCTGTTTTTGCAGGATCAAATCGACCATATATCGCAGGCATCAACCCGCCATGTTCGTAGATCACAAACGGATTGCAACCTTGTTCACGGACGACAGCTAGTGCTTTACGCCAGTCCTCCGCAGAGCGCCTATCTCCGCCGTAAAACAACATCACCGGTCGGCCCTCGATTTTCAGATGACGCGGATTGTCCCCCACTTCCTTGAGATACTTCACAATCGACTGACCTAAAAAAACAGGATCTTTGGCAGCCTGCCCACCTAGCGATTCAATGAATGATGCAATCTTAAAATCCGCGGGCAAGTCAAAACGATCCGCTGCGTTGAGCATGTTACGTGTGCTGGCAATATGACGGATCACATTCGAGGGTTCAAAAAACAGAAAATCCGCGAGCATGCAATCCCAACCGTGATCCGACAGCAGTTTCAACTCATTTCCCACTGCATAGAGTTGGCGTTCATCAGCTTTGGGAAGTTGTCCATTGCGATCAAGCAAGCTCATCACTGGAAAATCGGTCGGCTTGGCGATACCCCTTGAGTTATAATAACTAGGCAGCCAACTCATGTAAGAAACCATCGTATGAGACGGATACTTTCCCGATTGTGCTTCAACTGCTTGTGTATGCAAACCACACAACGCACTGATTAACAAAGCGACGACAGAAAAAAAGCGTGGGTTCAACATGATGAGCCTTCAATAATAAAAAATGTAACGTCAGAGTCGTTTACAGAAATTCAGAATTTGTTCCAAATCGCCCCGGTACCCGGAAGGCGATTGTTTTCCGCAGCAGCATGCCCGTCAACATACACAATGTTGGTGGCCCCAAGATGTCGATACTCCTGATTGGCGACAGAGACGCCCGCATCGGTATAGACGTGACCGGTGCAATAAGCTTGTGCATCTAAATTGTTGGCGGTCGTGTTTATGACATCTACCATGAACAGACACTTGCCGGGAAATCGAATATCCCCAAGACGTTTTCTCTTTTGCGCAAAAAGATCAAAACGACAGATGTTAAAACTCAAACCATAGTTACCCTGTTTGAAAAAATAGAGATCGCCCTCAGGACAGTCCAATTTTTCATAACCGTTGATATATGCCTCAAGCCAAGGACGCGGGCCAGAGGTCACGCCCGCAGGCTCAACAAACCAGATCGGCTTATCAATTCCGGGGATATATTCATGAAAGTCGTTGGCGTACAAAGGCAGGCCCAGCCCCAACTGTCTAAGACTACTTAGACACTGCACCGCGCGTGCCGATTTGCGAGCAGATGCCAGTGCAGGTAGCAAGATAGCAATTAAAAGACTGATGATCGAAATCACCACCAGCAACTCAATGAGTGTAAAAGCATGTTTAGATTTTTCGAGTGTTCGTGTGTTCATGAGTAACTCCTGTTTTATCTCTCTTTATTCGATACCAAAGAAACATCTATTAATTGTTATGTCGTGCGACCCTGACAAATCGCAGCTTTGAGAATCAATCGATCTGCATCTCGTTCATGGAGCATCAACCGGTAAAGCAATCCGAAAGCACCGCGTCCGATGCGTGCAAGATCGAATTGAACCCGGGTAAAATCAATGGGAAAATCACGGGATACACCAGCAGTTGCCTGGGTGACTAGCTTCAATTGCCCCGGTGTCTGAATCTGTAAATCCAGTACGGCCTGTCCAACCCCCATCGCGGTATTGTCGTCACTAATAATGATGCCGTCTGGCCTGTTGTCACAATGCCAAAGTTCATACATTGCTTGATATCCAAGCTTAGCCGTCTTACAGCCCCCATAAATCAATTCTTCATTGATGCCTTGGCCAAGGGTTTTAAGCTGATCAAACATGTCAGGGGGATAGCTTGAAAACCCCTTATAATTCGACAAAAATTCACGTCCCCGCATACTATTGCTACAGACCAGAGCGATCCGACGACAACCTTTTTCAACAAGATGTTGATATGCCTTGACGATCACACTATTCATATC
>JAESSU010000474.1 GCA_016763955.1 Phycisphaeraceae bacterium
ACCCCCGGCTCAGGCCCAAGAAAGCTTCGCAGTGATCAACTGTCATATTTGATAGGCATCGGAGTCTATCACTTGTAAGTCAAAATTTAAAATTGATCCACCGACCGAAGCAGCTGCTCTCGCGTCATCTGCTTAAGTCGCTTCACCACCAGTTCGGGCAACAGAGCATGTAAACGATCAATCTGTCCCCCTGCTGCAATCTGTTTGATTAACGATGAACTGGTAAAGCCGAAGTTTTCGCCCGTCATTATAAAGACTGTTTCAATATCACCCACTGCACGATTGGTCAGTGCCAACTGAAATTCGTGATGTAAATCGGTGACATTGCGTAAGCCGCGAAGAATGACCGTTGCATGCGTCTCGTGGGCAAACTCCACGGTGAGACCTTGATAGGCTTGCACCACAACGTTAGGACATTTTTCCTTGAGGATTTCCCGGATCATCTCGACCCTGTCCTGCTGTTGGAAGACGGCATTTTTATCGGGATTTCGCCCCACTGCAACGATTAACTGATCAAAAAGCGGCTCTGCACGTTCGATAACGTCCAGATGTCCGTTGGTGATGGGATCAAACGTGCCGGGGAACAGGGCAATTTTGGGTGTCGTAGCCATGTCAAACAGTATAGCAAGTCCCGCAAAACGGGGGTTTACAAGTACAAGTCATACAACCGTTACAGGTGGCCCTGTTTATTTAAAAAAAGACTCAAGTTGCCTTCAGTGACTTGCGTTTAGAAGTTAAGGTATAGATATAAAGTATTTTGGGCTCTTGGGAGATTACCCTAAATACAGGAAAAGACCAGAGACCCCGAAAGGTGTAGACTTTAATGACTAAATTCACTCATATCTTCGCAATTGCGACAATCGTGCTGATGCCAGCCGCAGCAATGGCAGGTATCGATTTCGGTGCCACTGAAAACGGCAGCAACCGACCAAGTTGGGGACGTGCCGCAGGAGCCAGCTGGGGCATGAGTGGTTTCCTGATGGAATCAGGCAATAAATTTACTGCCCCCAATGGTGCCATTAGCATCACCGTTAATTCCAAAGCAACCTATGATCCAATCGCTGGCTTCGGTGCTACGAATTCGGACTTTTTAGGTTACCAAGTCAGTGGTCCCGGTGGAACGCGTCTGATCTACGACCGCCTTGCAGCTCAGATCGTAACGCATGTACTTGGTGGTGATACGGATGACCAAATTCCCGATGCACCTAAAATGTACGACCGCTATAGTTTTTATCGCCCACAAATCGCTGGCAATGTCTTCGACAGTGGCGGACAAAATGGTACGGGCTTTGATATTCCCCAAATCCCCACGCCAACACCCACACCTGAACCTACCAGTGCTGCCCTTATGGGACTCGCTGCATGGATGGTTGGCTTGCGTCGCCCAACTCGCACACGTCAGGCATAAAACCTGACACTACGCAACAAACATTGCATGGGTTAGTAATCAGTCGATTAAATTGATACACCCATCTCTAACTAAATGCCCTGGATCGGGGCTTGTCCGACGAACACCTCCTCGGTCAAGCCCCTTTCTCTTGCGCCACCCCAAAAGCTAGGCCAATATCTACTCGCGACATATCACGCCCTAGGGCAAACGCATGTCGCGAAAATGGTCTTGGCGAGCTGTGTTGTGCCAACACGGAATTGACCGCAGGTCAAAAATGTTGCGCCAAAAATACTTTGCAAGCTGATTTAACACTTGACCGAGGGTCAAAACCGACTGATACAGCCTAACTCGCCAAGGCAAGGTGTACATACGTTTGCCCTATATCACGCCTCCGGTGATAAACAGGTAAAACCCAGTCTGTTAAGATACCCCCATGTCCGACAGTTCCTGCAAAGTCCAGATCATCGACACCTATGCTGAAGCGTTTGGCATGTGGTGCTGCCGACTGATCGTCACTGCAAGTGATTCGTACTGGGTCAAAATGGCCGTCCATACTGCTACCGGCTACGGGACGAGTATCATCGGCTGTGATTGTGAAGCAGGTGTCGAACAATACCTCACCCCTGACCTAACCCCAGATGGCAGACCCGGTGCTGCTTTACTGTTTTTTGCAATCAAGTCCGATGCGTTAGCTGCTGCGGTGGTCAATCGAGCAGGTCAGTGTTTAATGACCACACCGACCTCTGCGGTGTTTGATGGCTTGCCCGATATCAATGAAGATGCCACAGCTCAAACCCGGCGCGTTGCTTTGGGGGATTGCATCAGCTATTTCGGGGATGGTTTTGAAACGCAAACCGAACATGCCAAGCGAGACTGCTGGGCGATCCCCGTAATGGATGGCATCTTTCATATCCAAGCGGACATGGGCATGCTCAAAGGCGTTGGCGGCGGGAACCTGCTTTTGTGTGGTCACAATCAAAGGATCACGCTCAATGCTGCTAAAGCTGCGGTGGATGCGGTGCGTCCAATGCCCGGTGTCATCATGCCCTTCCCCGGAGGCGTGGTTCGGTGTGGCTCAAAAGTCGGCTCACGATCCAATCCACAGATGATTGCATCGACCCATCATGCTTATTGCCCAACGCTAGCCCATGAGCCTGACAGTCTATTGCCCGCCCAGACCGCCGCTGTGTATGAACTGATTTTCGATGGCATTGATCTATCTAGCGTTAAAGCAGCCATGCAACAAGCAATTCTCACCGCTAGCAAACACGACCTCCTTGCCATCACAGCAGGTAACTACAACTCAAAACTGGGCAAATATTTTATTCACCTGCATGCTTTGTCACTTGATGTATCATGATTGACAGCCTGCGGGAAAACCCGTGCAAACGCATGTACCCCCTGTCTTTGTGAGCCGGGCTGTGTCAGCCCGATTTTGACCGAAGGTCAACTGGAAAATCCGTCAGCACAGCATTTTGGACATCATATTTTTGGTCTGGGGTGAATACTCATGTCGACACGACACGGCTCGCCAAGACAATGAGCAGAACATGCGTTTGCCTTGGCGGGGAAACAGGGAAATTTTAGAACCCTATGATTAGGTTCGCTAATATTGTTTCGTGACCCTTTTGAATCGAGGAATCAATGTCCACCAAACAAGCACCGGGGCTTAATGACCGGGCTTTAATACTCACTGATGAACTTGCCACCCGCTCAGCAGAACTAGGGATCAAGCCCAGCAGTGTTGTCAGCGCACGCATGATTGATGCAGGTATTGAATCACTGGGCAGTCTGCGCGCAGGCTTACTCATTGCGCAAATCTCCATGGCCAATCTAGCAAGCGTCACACTCGCACCTAATCCTGATCCTGATCCCAAAGTCATGTCTCCCGTCGTGGTTGTCAA
This sequence comes from Phycisphaeraceae bacterium, assembly GCA_016763955.1. Taxonomy (GTDB): domain Bacteria; phylum Planctomycetota; class Phycisphaerae; order Phycisphaerales; family Phycisphaeraceae; genus UBA7800. Next base: position 3,295 of record JAESSU010000474.1, read on the forward strand.
TGTCACCCATCCCATCGCAGCCTGCCTCGCCAGTCAACATGCAGGCTGGCTCATCGAAGATCAAGCAAAGGACTTTCGTGCTTACGGCAGCGGCCCGTTTCGCGCAGCCTATGGCAAGGAAGAACTATTCGACACGTTCGGATTCCGTGAACGCACCAACTCAGCAGTGGGCATTATTGAATCGCCAGTGATCCCCTCACGTGAACTGGTCCACGAGCTATCGATCATGTGCGGAGTCCAACAACATCACCTAGCAATCATCTGTGTCAATCCCGCGAGTCTCGCAGGCAGCGTCCTCACCGCCTCACGAACCGTTCAATGGGCACTAATGAAACTCCATCAACTCAATATCAACATCAGACAAATCGTCGGCGGCTATGGCATCTGTCCGCTGGGCAATGTCGGAGGCACACTCAATCAAAGCATCAGCCGAGCATACGACCAGCTAATCAATCACAGCCAAGTCACCCTCTATGCAAAAGGCGATGACGCAACATTAGCGAACGTGATCAAACAGCTCGCCTCAAACACCCCCAAACACGACAGCCCGTCCATCGAGAATTTACTCGCTATCCAAAGCAAATCCCCTTACGATCTGAAGCACGCAGAACTGGCCCCAACTAAAATTTGCATCCAAAATATAGAGTCCGGGCAAAACCATTACACCTTTTGACAAATTGACATGCGTCCCAAATCTGGAATACTGTTCTTATGATTCACGGCAAAAAAGTTATCGTTGTCTTGCCCGCTTACCATGCAGCAAAGACCATCCAAAAAACCTACGAAGCGATCCCCAAAGATGTCGTGGACAAAGTTCTTCTCGTAGATGATGCAAGCAGTGATGACACCGCAAAAATCGCAAGCGACCTGGGCATTGAAACCCATATCCACCCACAAAACCGAGGCTATGGGGGCAACCAAAAAACGTGCTACACCCAAGCACTAGCCAGTGGCGCAGACATCGTGGTGATGTTACACCCGGATTATCAATATGATCCTAGGCTCGTGACTGCCATGGCAGCCATGATTGCATCGGGGATTTACGACTGCGTCCTAGGCTCACGCATTTTGGGAAATTCGGCAAAAAGTGGTGGTATGCCCCGTTACAAATACTTTGCCAACCGCTTTCTAACCGCATCACAGAACCTGCTCATGGGGACCAAGCTTTCAGAGTTTCACTCTGGATACCGAGCATTTTCTCGCAGTATTCTGCAAACATTGCCCCTAGAAGCGAACTCAGACGACTTTGTTTTTGACAACCAAATGCTCGCTCAGGTTGCTTGGCATAAATTTTCCATCGGCGAAATCTCATGCCCCACCAAGTACTTCCCTGAAGCCAGTTCAATCAACTTCAAACGCTCTTGCATTTACGGCTTAGGCGTTCTCAAAACAAGCATACACTTTCGACTCGCTCGACTTGGACTTGCCTCACAACTCATATTTGATAACCCTCAGGGACTACTCACGGTCAATTCAGACAAAGCCTAACCATATGTCTGTTATAAAAAAAATATCTTAAGGCAAGCGACTTAGATCAAGTAAAATATATTGTTCATCCTCATAGATCACCGCATCAAGCAACTCGTTTTTAAGTAATAAACGGATACGCGAACCTCGGACTCTTTTCGAAATATAGCGATCATAAGGGGCGAAATAGGAAGCTCGCTTTTTGTTAATATGTTTGCGTTTTAACAACAAATGGGTCACCCCAATGCGGTCACGCAAAATCGTGATATCAGATAATTCGTGAGCATAATACGCATCGATCAAAGCCAGTGCGCGGGCACGCATTTCCAACGCATAATTTTTATGAAATAGTTGATGCAGTTCATAACTGATAAAGATCGACCTTGCGCACAAATAAGGGACATCTTGAATGGGTCTGCCAAACCAACCCGCAATCAATACATCCGTGGGCAAATCACCTAAAACAGACACAATGCGTTGCGAACTCACATTCCTTTTGTAATACCCAACTCTGCCATAACCACGATGGGTCGTCAGTACGACACATGCAATGCACAGAACAACAGGCAGTCCCTAGGCTATTTTGGGACGGCTCAAACGTGTGGACACAAACCGTTGCAAGTCCCCCGACCCCATCGGCAGCATCAACGCAATGAGCATCGCAACGGTGTAAACGACATAACGCACAGGCATGTATAGCGTCGGGTAAATCCACAGTGCAACGTCATAGAGAATCAAACAGACGAACAGAAACAACAACAAACGCCGGCGAATCGGCACCCGGTACATTGTGATCAGACAGCAACCCAACCCACCTATCAGAAAAAGAACCTTTATTGCCTGACTCACAGACCATTGCTCAGCAACTTGCGTGTTCCTTGCCCACTTGCCCACTCCAAGCCAAGGGGTGCCAGCAGATGAAGGTTTTATTTTTACAAATTGAAAAATATAATTCGTGAGTTTTGGAAACGGATAACTATCGCGTCGCTCGTATCGACCTCCGGATTTTAACTCTGGAAAATCAGCAATACTGTCGGTGCCAATCTTCTCCCCATACTGTGAAGAAGCATACATCGTCGGACTCCGGTGACCAATGGATATCGTCAAAGATGAACATCGAATCTTTCGTGGACCGTGCCAGACACTGCGTGAAATAGTCTAGCGTTGGTCCTTTGCGGT
>JAESSU010000475.1 GCA_016763955.1 Phycisphaeraceae bacterium
ATTGAGCCACACAATTCATCCACAGGATAGACCGACACAAACCCAATGGTCCCCTGATTACTCGCAGTAAAAGAGTCCGCCATGCCCGACCCGATCCTCTATGAACAGCACCTACACACGCCCCTTTGCAAACATGCAAGTGGCCTGCCCACGGACTAGGCTGCCCGTGCGTTGGAAGTAGGACTCAAAGGCATTGTGGTTACCTGTCACAACCCGCTACCCGATGGTATTTCATTAGGTGTTCGCATGGCTGAAAGTCAGTGGCAAGAATACCAAGACCTCGTCCAACAAACCCGTGAACAATGGGCTGGCAAAATAGATGTCCGACTAGGAGTCGAAGCAGACTGGTTGCCGGGCTTAGAAAGCTATCTGGAAAAGCAGCTCGCATCTGCTCCGCTTAATCATGTGCTAGGCTCAGTACACCCGCAGCTTCTTGAATACCGCGAAAAGTTCTGGAAAAACGACCCGCAGCAGTATCACAAAGATTACTTTTCTAATCTGGTTCTCGCTGCACAGACAGGGCTCTATGACACGTTATCGCATCCTGATCTAGTCAAAAACTGTTTTGCAGATCATTGGGACATTGCAGCGATGATGGATCACATCCGACACTGCTTAGATGACATTGCCAAAACGGGCATTGCGATGGAACTCAACACGTCAGGCATTCTTAAAATCATCAAAGAATTCAACCCCGCCCCCGCTATTATCCAAGAGATGTGTCAACGACAGATTCCTTGTGTCATTGGCGCGGATGCTCACACCGCAAAACGGGTGGGTGATGGTTATGTCCCAGCTTTGGATCTGCTCCAAGCAAGTGGATATGAACAGGTCAGTTTTTTCCTTGACCGCAAACGTCACGATATTCCCATCATAAAAGCAAGGGAAAGTCTCACGGAAAATTGTATCTCAAATTCAGCCTAACGTCATTATTCTTGACATTCAGCTGCCTGAGATTGATACACTTTTGTCATCGCAACCCCGCAAGCAGCTGTGGACAAACGCGAATCCCACAGGTCATTTAGTGACAAACATTTTAGTTGTGAAAAATGCTGTTGCAAAACCTGCTTAAGCAACCAGCTCCCACTGCCACTAAGTAACACTGCATCAATGGGTGCATGACATTGCAATTGGTTTTGTATCGCTTTAGTAATTTGCTTGATTGCAGAATCTAAAAATTCTCTAGCGAGCTGCTGTGCATCGTTGATTGATGACGCATCTAACAAGTCTCGCCCGACCATCCGTAACAATCGCCTTGCGCACGCATCAGACGTTAAAGGCTCACCATCGGGCGTGTCAAAATTCCTGACATTTTCCGGTGAAAATCCCAGCAAAACAGCTATGTCTTACATATTGGCAAACCATTCATTGATGATTAATCGCTGCTGATCTGCTAATCCGATAGCCATTAAAGGCGTCATCGATCCACCAAGATACAGAAGTTCGCCAAACTCAAGACGTAAAGCATCTGTCAGGCCGTGAGCAGAAACCTTGCTTTGTAAAACAGGAATCAAATCCGTTGTGGTTGAGCCTGTATCCAAAAGCAAAACGCGCTGTTGCGGATAGGACAAACCCACCCATGCCCCAAGGACATGCCAATTAGCAGATGCCACATCCGTGTATTGGCCCAAAGCAGATGTCACAGTAACAAACCGCCCCGCTGTGGACCAGACATGGATCGGCACATCACCCGCCGCTAACTGCACGGCATTAAGAATTCGCTTAACACCCTGCTTACGATCAATAAAACAATCAGACAGTTCGCCCGTCATCGTCACAAGCCAACAAGCGGGTGTAGGGTCACATTGCTTAACAATTTTCTTGAGCGTATCGATCAGATCATCAAACGCATCACACATCGCAAATCGTTGCGAGAAAGCATGAAGCTGCCCATGAGAATCACAGTAACATACTTTGAGATTAGCCCCACCAATATCAAGGGCCAGGCTCGGTTGAAAAATTTGACAATCAGGCATGGCTATATGATACATGCCAACCTCTAAGGCAAGGAACCTGCTTGACCTATTGAGTCAAGAATGCCCCAAAACAGACACAAAAAAAAGACGATCTAGCTCCCTCTGCCAGACCGTCTTCTTTAACTAATCGTGATCGAAAGGAGAGTATCGATCACGCCGCCTCGTTTTGAGAGTCCGTGTCATCGGACTGTTGAATTTGATCTGAAAAATCCTGCATCGCATTACGGAAAATTGAATCAGCCGTTTCACCTGTCTTTTCAAAATGTTTTGAATCAACGGTTAGCTCTGTTTCATTCACAGCGGTAACAGATTTATTAAACAGGGTCACGATTCGATCTCGCAAATCAGAGAGCACCTGCAATGCCATCAATTCACCGTCAGGGCCGATTCGTTCAACCCGATTATTCAACGCCAACAAGATCGGATCAAGCTGCGAAGCAACTTGTTCTATGACACTAGAGGACATTTGTTCACACTGCTTTTCAAGCGAGCCAACCACGGTCTGTGCTTGTTGCTTCATCAAATCATGGAACTTCTGACTTGAAGGCTGCATGTCGTTTTCCAAAGTCTCAAGCATTTGATCTTTACGTTCTTGGGCCAATTCTGCCAGCGAGTCCGCGTATTGCTTGATCTCCTGTTTGATGGCATCGACTTGTTCTTTGCCCACTGCCATCGCAGGTTCCATTTTGTCTTTCATGTCCGTTTCAAAACATGCAGCACGTGCATTGAGTTCTGTTTCAGTCATTTCAATAAGTCGCGTTGCTTGTTCACGCAGACGATGCAATTGCTGTTCGGTAGGATGTAAAGCCGTGTTGCATTGCTCTGCCATTTCTTCCTGAATGGTTTGAGCAACCGTACGCAATGATTGTTCAAAGTTTTGAGTCTGAATGTTTACTGGCTCATGGATTTCTTCCACACGTTGCTTAAAATCACCAAGCTGTGTTTCAAGAGATTCACTTGCATCATCGACTGCTTCAGTGAGTTGGCTTTGCAAATCCTGAACCTGCTCACGGGCAGGCTGTAGGGACTGAGTTGCTAATTGTGTAAACTCATCTAACTGCTGTTGCAATGAGTTCGAAGCATTGTGAGTCATCTGAGTAATCTTGGTATCCACAGCCTGTACCTGCACATCAAGCTGGCTTAATCGATGCTGAGACATCTGTTCAACTTGACTGACCCAGGCATTTAACATTGCATTACCCCGACAGGAAGCTTCACTGAGTTTGCTTGCAAATTGGTCGAGCTTCTGTTGAGCGGGATCCAGAATATTCTGTGTCTGTGCTTCAATTTGGCCGATACGTTCTTCGATGGTTTGCTGAGTCTGCAGTGCAGTTGCGTGCAATTGTTCTTTAAGAAGTGTGACCTGATCACGGGCAGGCTCGAGGATTTCAGAGGCTTGCTTGCGCGTCATTTCCACACGTTGGCCTAACTGATTGGTCAGTTCTTCAAGCAAAGTCTGCTGCTGTTCCATGGCTTGGATTCGCTCGGTGGTAGGCATCAAAATATTTCGAGCCTGTTCATGAAGTTCTACGATTTGTGCCTCAACAAGATTCTTTGTCTGCTGGCGAGCATCGGTAATCGTCTGCTGACAAGAGACCACAAGTTCCTGGCTAGCAACTGCACGTTCGTTAAGTTGTTCCAAAGATTCTTTAAGCTGATCATCAATCTGAGCTTCAGCGGTTACACCTGATTCAAGAATCCGTTGTTCAATGGCAGCAGTCTGATTGGACACTTGCTCAATCGACAGGTTCAGATCATTTTGCAACAAGACCATTTGGTCATCAAAACTTTCACGTGCCATACTCACACGGTTTTCAAAGCTTAGGTTCGCCCCTTGAGCTTGATCAAACAGAGACTGTGAAGCCAGCTGAGCAGAAGCACGCGCAGGCTCAAGCGTCTGAGCAACGTGCTCTGTTAACTCATCCATTTTCTCTTTCATCTGACTGTCCATCATTAACACGGAGGCATTTAGCTCATCAGTTAATGCACGGACATGCTTCGTGGCAGGTTCAACTAAAAGTGCCATGGCTTGATGAATTTGCTCAGCTTGTTCTGCAAGATGTTCTTCACTTTGAGTCACTGTCTGATTGATACTGTAGGCAGCGTCGGAGATGCGCTTTTCAGCGGGCTCAACGAGTTTGGTAATGGCATCTTGAATGGCTTGAACACGCAATTGAAGCTGTTTTTCGGTTTCCTCAACAGCATCACGCAACTTTTGTGCAGATGCCTCGACACGTTGCTCAACCGGTTCAACAATTCGTAAAATGCGTTCTTGGAAACTAGCTGCACGCTGACGTAGCGACTGAAGCTGTTCTTCATTTTCAATATTGAAATCCGCTTGTTGTTCTTTTAGTTCACTAAAAGCTGATTCGACAAGATGCTGCGCGTCATCACGCATAGCCTTCTGGCGTTCTTCGATTTGACTGGTCGTGACATCCGCAGACTCTCGAATGCGCTGCCAACTTTTCTGGAGATTATCCGTACTGTCTTCTAGCACCATCCCAATCTGCTGCGTGGCGAGATGGGTTTGCTCTGTTAACGTCTGCTCTGATGCGGAGGTTGCATCGGACAGTTCACTCATTTTTGCGTCCATAAGAAGACTGGTTTGATCAAATTGCACCTGTAGAGATTCACCAATTTGACTTGCAGACTGCTTAGCGAGTGTATCTGCGTTATCTAGATGAGCTGCTAATTCGTCAAACTTAGCCCCCATGGATTCGCCAGCTAATAGAGTCTGTTTCAGAATCGCTTCTCGAGCATTTTCCAGACTTTCATCAATGGACTTATGGATTTGATCGGATTGTTCTTGAAATTGTTCCCGTACGGGCTCTAATTTTTTCGCGGCCTCTTTGGTGAGCTGTTCGGTCTTTTCTAGCAAGTGATCATTGGCATTTTGGACTGCGGATTCGATGCGTGTTTCCATAGATTGGATCGCACGTTGCACTAGGTCATCCATTGGACGAGTCGCTTCACTAAGAAGCTCTTTGGATTTTTCAACGGACAGTTCAACGGACTTTTCAACATTCTGTCGGATTAATTCCGGGAAGCGATCAAGCTGTTGCTGGATATCTTCTGAACGATTTTTAAATGCTTGTTCAATCGTTTGCTGAATATGATTTGCTTGGCTGTTTAAGTGATTAATCTGATTCGCCATGTTCTGTTCAATGGGGCCAACCGCTGAACTAATCTGCGATAGCAATGAACTGATGCTCGTTGTGATTTGCTTTTGCTGACCTGCAAGTTCTTGGCCGAGCTGCTGAAAGTTGGATTCAATTTTAGCGAGTTCAGCATTGGCTTGCGTGGACACATAATGAAAATGGTCATCAAATTCCATCGATACTTTTTCAAGTTGCAGACGATTATTCTGCGCTTGCTGAATCTTATCTGTCAAAGTCTGCACAACATCCTTAAGACGACTTTCCAGTGTGCCCAAACGTTGCTCGCGACGACTAAGTGAAGTGTCGAGCGTCTGAAGCCGGGTCATCGAACCCTTAAGCCAGTTTTCAACCTGGGGGGTCTGGATATTGACGGGCGAAAGCCCTGCTTGAATTTCCCCTGGGTTGGGAACTTGAGCGTTTATTTGTTTAACTAGGTTATCGGGCACTTGTAGCTCCTTGATAGCGGGGGCTGGTGATTTTTTTTCTTGCAAAGGCGTAATATCAACGGGCTGCCCCATTGTGGTTTTACCAATTATCTTTTTTTCAAAGCCAGCTAAAAACTGATCAAGCTGACTTCGCTGCATTTCACACTGATCCAGTAAGCTATTTAGCGAACCTGCTGCCTGCTGTGCATTACTACTGGAAGTTATTGGCGACTTTATTTGCGGCACTTGCGACATTGATTGATCCTGATTCGAGTTAGACCTGAGCGAATACCTGCCTGTTTCCACGTGAATCCTTTAGCATTATCGGCCAACAAAATCGTAACAGGCCACGAAATACTCGACTTCAACCTGTTCTATTGTTATCGGCCACTAACAATGCGTTTCGTGATCTGTTTGCGTGCTAAATAGTGCTCCATCAGTAAATTGCCACCGCTGCCCCTTTCTAAATGCCCCCTTATATAGATTTTGCGTTACCATATCAGCATCAAAGCAAGCCGGCTAAACATAGGGGCCAACGAGTATGAGTTTATTTGATATCATCGCGATTTTAATCACACTGGCAGCTGTTTTTAGTTATCTCAACTACAAACTCTTCCGCTTGCCAACGACCATTGGCCTGATGATTCTGTCGCTGCTGCTGTCTTTGACTCTGGTGATCTTAGGAAGACAATATTCCCAACTCGATCAAATGGCTCATGAGCTAATCAACAGCATCGACTTTAATCAAACACTCATGCAAGGCATGCTTGGGTTCCTGCTTTTTGCAGGTGCTTTGCATGTGAACATTAACGATCTAAATAAACAAAAAGTGGTCATCGGCGTACTTGCCACAGCAGGTATTGTGATCAACACCTTTATCACCGGCACGTTGACTTGGTGGGCATTGAAACTCATCAACCTGCCAATGGACTATCAACACTGCCTGATCTTCGGTGCATTAATCTCCCCAACAGACCCCATCGCGGTACTGGGTATTCTCAAATCACTGGGTGCACCCAAAACGTTAGAAACCAAAATCACCGGCGAGTCACTGTTTAATGACGGCGTAGGTGTTGTGGTGTTCTTGGCTTTACTGGGAGTCGCGGGCTTAAGCGGTGGTGATGCCTCTGGTGGACATGGCGATACCACAGCAAGTCAGATCGCAATACTCTTTGCCCAAGAAGCGATCGGCGGTGCGGCATGGGGCATGCTCCTAGGATCAGTCTGCTACATCCTACTACGAAGTGTGGACAACTATCAGGTCGAAATCCTACTCTCACTGGCTATGGTCATGGGGGGATATGCAGCGGCAGGTCTGATGCACGTATCAGGCCCGATTGCCATGGTCATTGCAGGCTTGTTTATTGGCAATCATGGGCGCTCATTTGCGATGAGCGACAACACCCGCCATCACTTGGACATGTTCTGGGAACTGGTAGATGAAATTCTCAATGCAGTCCTGTTTGTTCTCATCGGCTTGGAAGTGCTGGTCCTGACACTCGACGCGAAGTACATCCTTGCAGGACTCATTGCTATTGTGATTACGCTATTAGCACGCTTTATTGCAGTCGGAATCCCTATTTTGTGCATGAAACCTTTAAGGCAATTCACCCCACATGCTATCAAAGTTCTCACATGGAGCGGCTTGCGAGGCGGGATTTCAGTCGCCTTGGCATTGAGCCTAAGAAACACCATGGGACATACTGCACCCCAAAGCTATCAAGCGATCCTAATGATGACTTACATCATCGTCATCTTCTCGATCATCGGACAGGGACTGACCTTAGGGCCTCTGCTACGCAAACTCGGCCTTAGCACACGATGAACAGGATTCTTTTTTTTATAACTATTTATCACTTAATCTGCTTTAGGGTATTGAAGATAACCCGCAGAAGTGGAGAATAGAATAATACAACAGTCGTTGTAATAAGGTCAGGGCATGTCCAATATATCTTCACATCTTAAGTCTCGTCATCATCCACATCATCACACACCGACAAGTGTTTGTCTGTACTTTCAGATGCACCAGCCGATACGTTTGAAACCTAACACAATATTTGATGCTAGCGATGACTATTTCGATCACGCTACGAATCGCAATATTTTGCTGCGCATCGCACGCAACTGCTACGTGCCTGCATTGCATACGCTTCTTAAATATACGAGACTCAAACAAAAGCCCTTCAAATTTGCACTGTCAATCACCGGCTGCTTGCTAGATCAGCTCCAACGACACTGCCCGGAAGTCATCGTCCAACTCCGCGAACTAGCACGCACCGGCTGTGTCGAGTTCCTTGGCGAAACCTACTATCACTCACTAGCTTGCATGACCGACGACGCTGAGTTCAAAGCACAAGTCGATTTGCACACCCAACGCATTGAAGAACTTTTCGAAATCACCCCACGCTTCTTCCGCAACACCGAATTAATCTACTCTGATAGTATTGCTCAGACGGTCGGATCATGGGGGAAATTCGATGGCATGCTCGTCGAAGGATTCGAACAAATTCTTAATGGCAAATCCTGCACAAGCGTCTTCAACTCCGCAGCAGGCGAGTCCCTTAAACTCCTCACACGCCATTATCATCTAAGTGATGACATTGCCTTTCGATTCTCCAATAAACAATGGGTCAACTGGCCGCTGACTGCTGAAAAGTTCGTCACCCGCTTACAAGAACAAGCCCATGCAAGCGATGTGATTTTACTGGGAATCGATTTTGAAACCTTCGGTGAACACCATAAATACACAACCAATATCCATGACTTTCTACGCGAACTTCCCGCAGCCTTGATGGCACAATCGGATCTTCGCTGCCACACGCCCAGTCAAGCGATTCATAAACACCATGCGAACGAATCACTATCAGTACCTGACATGATGTCCTGGGCAGACACACAGCGGGACCTTACCGCATGGACTGGCAACCGTATGCAAGCCGAAGCTTTAGGCAAGCTTTACGGCCTTTACCCTCACGTACTCGCCTCGGGAAATAAACATATCCTGCAAACATGGAGACAACTGACCATCAGTGACCATCTCTGTTACATGTGTACCAAACATATGAACGACGGCCAAGTCCATGCTTATTTTTCCCCCTTTGATTCGCCGTATGATGCTTACATTTGTTTTATGAATGTGCTTGAAGACTTCACGACACGAAAGCTCAACATTGACATGAATGATCCGGAACAACGCCCCTCCCCCCCCTCTTTCATCAATGCCTTACCGATGTAAAAAAGCAGCAATATTGTCTGGCACTGATACTAATGCTGATGCTGATGCCCTATTATTCGTAATATTGCGGTAGCCCACGAATAGTGGATTCCAAAGAGGGTTCATTTTACGCCACTTGTTTCTCTAAGCAAGCCGGGGCGTGGGCGGTTGCATGATACGCTGCTTCATACTGATCTGGTGTCTTGTCACCCAAGGTCTGATGAATGCGATTTGGGTTGTAAAACGTCTCTATATATTTGAAAACACTGCGCCTGGTTTCACCCAAATCTTTGAACGTTTCGTGATTCGTCCACTCCTGCTTAAGCGACCAGAAAAAACGTTCCATCACCGCATTGTCATAGCAATTGCCGCGACGACTCATCGAACACACAATGCCCATCGTCCGCAAAGTTTTTTGATAACTATCTGACGTGTATTGACTGCCACGATCCGAATGGTGAAGCAAGCCTCGCTCGGGGTGCCTGGATTCGATCGCTTGTCGTAACGCATCACTGACCAGCTCCGTAGCCAACGATTTTCTGATCGACCAACCTATAACCTTTCGACTAAATAAGTCTAATACAACTGCTAGGTACACCCAGCCTTGTGCGGTATGTAAATAGGTCATATCTGTGACCCATTTCTGATTGGGCTTCTGGGCATGAAAGTCTCTATCAAGTAAATTGGCTGCTGATTTGTCGCATTTTCACCACAAGGTTCAGGCACGGGTGCGAACTTTTGATGCCAATCTCGCAAGCTCTTTTCGCACACGCCGACGGCCCGGGCTGCTGCTTTAAAGCTATCGTTTTCATGGATCACCAAGCCCACCGCATCGCGTTTGAAGTCGTCGGTCAATCAGGCGACGACGTGAAGCCTCAGGAGGCGACAAGTTGCTGGAGGCCTGGTGTCAATTGGAGGTTGATTCGGTCATGATGGATTCCTTTCTGCCGGGCATTATCCCGGTTCTCTTTGGAATCCGCTATTCGTGGGCTACCGCATTATTTTATTTGCCATCACTGTTTTATAATGTACTGTTTATTAGTTACTTGCATCACGCATTGAGAAATTCTGATCTTTCCGACAATAAAAAAGACTTTATTAAAGTCCTGACCTATAATGCAATATGTTTAACAAGCTCTTTAAAAAATCGACCCCATTCTAAAACCTCTTTTGGGTCTCAGATCATTTAGCTTTATTTCTTAAACGGTGCAGGTTTTGACTAGATATTTTTCAATGAAAGCAGGACTAAATATGTTATCCCACGATTTTTCCCAAAAACGGATTCATGTCAAAAGTCAGGGATTTACTCTGATTGAACTTTTAGTGGTGATTTCGATCATCAGCCTGCTAATCGCTATCTTGCTACCAGCTCTTGCCCAAGCCCGAGAGTCTGCCAAAGACGTTCAGTGCAAGGCTTCAAAAAAACAGATCGGCCTGTTGGTGATGCAATACACCAATGACTTTAATTCCCATTTACTCTCCGCCAAGAAGATGGGACAAGGCTCTTTGTTCTCGTATTTTCACCTCAACAAAAAAATATTTGATTGTCCTAATGCTCAATTCACTTACAAAGGAAACGCGTCGGGGAAAATTCTTCGAGAGTATTCTGTAAATGTGGGTGCCAAGATGAAAAACAACAACTTCGAGTGGAACTCACTGGGTCTTTATATCACGTATTTCAAATTAGATTCTGTTCAAGGTCAGTCGCGAAAATTTTATTACACCGATGCCCCGGAATCGGGGACATTTGGATGGTCATCCCCCTATGTGTATCTGACAACAGGCGGTGCATTGACTGGCATCCAATATCGCCATCGCACGAAAACGACTAGTAATATGCTCTATCTCGATGGCCACGTTGCAACGCTTCGTAAAGATGCAACTTCTATGCTAACTGCAAAAGACAACAATCTCACGCCATGATCATCGCCCAAACGGACGGATTCAATTCCCAAATGCAATCGTCAGCTGGTCATACACAGACAAGCTGTTGCGCTATTGCATCTAAACCGTCATCACACAATAAATCGCATCTCAAAACCGTGCGACACTCCTGTAGTGCGAGGCTCTAGCGACGCGACGCATCGCAGCTTCTACAAAAGCAATGCAACTCGCATCAGCAGACTTTCAAAACCGCATCCGTCGTCTGCTCCAGATTCATCTCACTAACATCTAGTATGACATCAGCGACTGCTTTATAAGTCGGCTCGCGTTGTTCTAACATGTGAATGACTTCGTCTAAGCCGCCACCTATCGCCGTTAAACTTGGGCGGGTTTCACTGCTGCGGATATCACTGGTAATACGTTGGTAAAGTGTCGCAGGATCAGCTTTGAGATAAATACGAATCGCATCAGTAGCCGCTGCGACTGCTTGTCGAGCGCCGTCTTGCATGAGACTGCCCCCACCTAAACCGATGACGAGATTGTCCTGTTGGCAGAGCTCCTTTGTGACGGCAACTTCGTTTTCACGCCAATAGGATTCACCGTGTTCATCCCAAATTTGGGCAATCGAGTCACAGCCAATCCGAGCGCAGGTCACATCGTCAACGTCTTGGTACTGCACGTTTTTGGCAGTTGCAACACGTTTCCCAACAGATGTTTTCCCACATCCACGATATCCGATGAGTATCAACTTCATCTAAGGTATGATAGTAAGTGATGAAAGAAATGGACAGTCAAGATAAACATTTAGACAACCTGCGACAGTGGCGGATCAGAAAGCCTAAAGATGTCAGCACGGGGTTTTTGGGTAGCTATTTCAAACGTGAAATCCAAAAACCTTTTAAGCAATTGCAGGGTATCAATCAAGCATGGTCTCAACTCGTGCCCGCAGATTTACAAGCACGAACGCAACTCGACAAACTCAACCGAGGGACGCTAACCGTGATCGTCAATTCCAGTGCGACCTTATATGAGTTGGATCGACAATTACGAAGTGGGTTACAAAAGCAACTCGCCCAAGCTAGTCACCCTGCGAATCTCAATCGAATCAAGTTGATTGTCGGACAAGTAAAATAAACAAAGCCACCTCTTATACGCATCGCATCTATTTTGTACGCGTCAGACGGTTCATAAGACTTTGTAACACTTGTGTTGGCGATGTAAGTCACGCACAAGTTTTAATCGTAAATGGTATTAGGGACAGGTGGCTTTGTGTCTAATTTTTTTCATTGCTTGACGTGGCAGTTCACATCAATTCGCTTTAAGTCTTTTGCGTAGATCAGATCGCTTAGGATCAAGCTGATCCTGCTCAAGCGTGCGGGTCTGAAGAGTGTTGGTTTTACCATCAAAGTAAATAAGCCGTGTTGTCCGCTTGGTGGATGACTCCGCAGAGGGTGCGTCGAAATCGATATCGACGACCACGCCCCCGACATTCATGTTGACGTTGATTTGACCATCACCATGCTGAAACTGCACGACTTGGCCGATGGGATCACCGGGTTTGACATCAAATTCGCGACGCTGCCACTGACCATTAAAAATACAGTAAACTTCGACAGCAGTGGACTTACTTGCTTTGTTTACACCAGCAAGAAAGAAGTGGTGTTCACTTAGCACCTGCACAGGCTCGGTCCATGCACTGGGTGCTGAACTAAGCGTCAATTTTTGGTAGTACTTTTCTTGCTGCTCTTTAGGAGCCTGAGACTGGAAGAAAAGCGGGTTAAGCAAGCTGACAATCATGCGGTAACGGACACTTTGTCCATCTTTGACACTCACATCATGCTGCCAAACACGAAGTGTGTTGGGGGTTGAAGATTCATTTTCTTTTTTAGCTTGAGCAACGGTCTGTGATTTTTGATTAAGTATGCTAGGCCGACGGGGTTTTTTTTCAGTACGCAACGTTTCAATCGGCTCAATAATACCTAAGAGGATATAGAGTTCTTCACGAAATTTGCTTCGCTGTGCTTCTAAAAAAGGTAAGTCCAAAACAATAGGAGAACCAGCCCCGTCTGCCCCATCAAGTCCACTTGGAGGTGGCGCAATTGGTGCGCCCCCCTCTGTGATCTTGGTCTTCATGTCCTTGATCTGCTTTTGCACATCCTCGATCTGTCGAACCAAACTACGGACATCATCAACCATTTGCAGAGGCAGCGTCTGGCTATTGGCATCAGGTGGTAGCCAAAGGCCTTCAGAGAGTTCGGGGAACAGAGGGCGTGGCAAACGCTTTTGTTCAATACGTGCGATGGCTATCGCTTTATCTGCCTCAGGCGGAGCCCAGTTGTTTCGTTCACTACGGAATGAGAAAACAGTGTTATTGAGGAAATCAAACTGATCATTGCCAGGCACAGTTGAGAGTGACTGGATTTCTCCCCACTTGCTCGTTTCAGGATCCTGAACCTGTCTCTGTAGTACGACATCAGTGACAATCAATCGCCTCTGCCACCATGTCTTGGGGAGCTGCTGCTTATCTGACGGTGGCTGTTTACTAAGCAGGCCACGCCACCGTTTCATATTAAATTGAGCA
Source organism: Phycisphaeraceae bacterium (assembly GCA_016763955.1). Lineage (GTDB taxonomy): Bacteria > Planctomycetota > Phycisphaerae > Phycisphaerales > Phycisphaeraceae > UBA7800. The sequence continues at coordinate 13,239 of JAESSU010000475.1, forward strand.
CTGACACTTACCCAACGAAAATCTCGGGGCTTTTGGTTGCCGATGATCTGTTCAAACTCACTGGTGAGTTGGGGACTTTGGGGTTCTGACAATACGCCAAACCCTGTGTCCCAGATCAGAGCTGTTGGGGCAGGTGGTTGGGGTACAAAGAAATGGCGAATCGGTCCGGGATCAATGGTCGCAATTTGAACCCCAGGCTTAGAAAATAAAGTCGCAAAACGATCCACCGGAATCAGCGGACGCGTGAGTCGATCACGAAACTCGTTGGTGTATTGGGGGACTTCCAGAATATCTGGGAACGGACTAATCCGTGATGAAATCCTACTATCTAGATCATTAGCTTCCTTGAGAATAGCTTCTTCAACTTGCCCTGGCTTAAATTCTCCATGCAATGCACGAATTTCCACCGAGTGGGGTGAGCCGGGCACAAAAAACCATATCACCACCACGGCATAAACCGCGCCCAGTGCTAAGACGACCTTTTCAATGTATTTCTCAAACAAATTGAGGTTTTTTAGCCTCATGCGTTACTGCCTCATCATGGTGTGATTGACACTCGTATAAACAGGATACAACCTGTCCGTTCTCATTATTCTATCACTGCTGTTCTTTGTCTTTGGTTTCAATGGCCAATAGTGTTTTAATACTTTTAGGCATCAATCGCACGGTCCATTCGCGAAGCCAAAGTGTTTCAATAATCAAATCGACCTGCACACAATCACCTGAACCGTACAGATATCCGGATTGGAGTGCTTCATACTCATCTACATCAGTGATGCTGATATTCAAGATCGTCATAAAATTAGTTTTGCCGATTGCTTCAAAAAGTTTGGACATCTGTTGATAATCCACAACCAAAGAAACTTTCGCATGAAGCACATCATAGATCGTATTGCTACGTCGTCCTGTGGGGGACATTAAAAAACCATTGGGCAATCGTGTTTCACCACTGTTTGGCTGACCGGTTGTGAGGATGCCCGTCTGAGTCAAAGCACCTGTCGTGGTGATGCCAACATAGCTGGGCATCACTGAGATGTTATTTAGCTTCTTAACTGGATTTTGCATGACATTCATCGATGCGTTCCAGATGTTATTCGCAGTGCCAAGGGCTTGAACAATATCTTGCTGAACCCAAAGTCCCATCTGGCCTTGCCAAATATCAGGAAGGGTCGGCGATGGGCCTGGCAAACTCCACGGGTCGATTTGAAAAACCATTCCGCTATCTTCCAAAGAGTCCACAAAAATGTGATACTTCGAAGCATGCTGGCGGAGTACGCGATAGGCCACACCACGTCGGAGTTCCGACAAATCAAGTTGCTGCTTTGCGGTTAGCAATTCAAGACTAGAATTTTCCAGCCCTTGTCGCAACAGATAATTATTCTGTTCTAGTTCGACTTCCGCACTCAGTTTTCCCATATCCGCTGACTCACCGGCATTAAGTCTTGGATAAATATCCGTCGGTGAATAATACAGCAACATCGATTCAAATGCATTACGGTACTCTACACGTGCGTCGTAGAGCTTGTCATAGTTAATCCCTGGATCGGGAAAAAGACCATCGAGCAGTGGATCGTGTCCTTTTCGGTTTTGGTCCACAGCCAATGCAAAAATATTTCGATACTCAACTGCCATCTTGCCATAAACATCTTTGAGTGCTTCGATCGCAGGTTCATTGATGGTGATATCACGTTCTTCAACGGAAATATCAAGGTCTGGCGATGGAATTTTTACGCGTGTGGATTTGAGATTGATCACTTTCTGAACGACTGAGTTACGTTCTTCTATCTCCTTCATAAAAGAAGAAGCTTGAAAACGAACCACAACCAATCCCATTAATGAACAGATACACAAAATGACTGCGACCACAGCAATCGGATTATTTTTCATCCATAGCAATGCAATTTTCATTGATCACCCCCTGTCGTGGGTGTCGCATCTGGGGCAACTGTTTTATCAGAAGCAGGTTTAGACCCTTCACTCTCAGCGGCTTTTTGTTCTTCACTTTGTTTCTTCAACGCTTCAGCAGCTTTACGTGCTTCTTCTTGAATCCGGGCTTTTTCCATCGCTTCACGTTTTGCAACACGTTCGCGACGAATCTTGTCTTCGCTACGACGGGCATTGTCCGGACGGGTCAGCTCAATGGTCCAGACCACCGTAAAGCGGTAATCACCATTTTCACTCTCATCGCTCAAGGGACGATCAGGCAATATTGTCGTCAAATCCAAAGTGCTCTTGGTTTCGGTTCTAGCACCTAACTGCATACCACCTTCTCCGGGCATATCTCCCCCGATCGGTGTTCGACGTCTTATCCGTGTGGATCGCGGCTGTGGCTGATTTAAAGCACGTCTTGTTCGTGACTCATTTGGATTATTATTTCCTGTATTGCCACTATTTTGAATACTTTCTAATTGAACTAAGTCCGGCGAATTTTTGATAATTCTGTAAGGTCGATCAGAACGGTCAGCATGTTTACGCAACCAGTTCATAAAATTGCGCGTGATAAATTGGGCTCCACCGCGATAAGGTGTCGTGCCTGAAACCGTAATACGGAATCGCGGCGGCGCAATCGCCCCTGCATTGGATGATGAATATAAACTACCGCCAACGCCAGCCACAGGCATGTTAAAACCACCACCACTAGGCGGCATACCAAAACCACCCATGCCCTCCATACCGGGCATCCCGGGCATCCCCATCCCCATAGGGTCTTCCTGTTGAACTGGGGGCGGCGGGGCTCCATCTTCACCCTCACCCTCACCGAGTTTCCAAATATCTTCTGTTCTCATTGAAGCAATGTCAGTGCGACCTGGACTAAACACATACTCTGCTTCAAGCTTGTCAAAATAGAGTCGGCGGCGTTCCTGGCGGGGAACCGCTTTGATCTTATCGTAATCATTGGTCCATAATTGGGGCTGGCTCTTCATGTCCTGAGCCACTAGATCCATATCCCATATCAGCTTGGGCCAGATATCACGGTAGTCAAGTACGCGACGAAGGTTTTCAATGAGCTGTCGTGGATCACTGGAATGTTCGATCTCGCCCCACTTGCGTTTGAAATCTTCTGCTCGCTTGGTGACATTCTTGATTTTAGGAGAACTTTCCTCAAGGGCACTGCTAAAGCTGGCTTTATCAGTCATCAACTTACCCACAGCTCCCACCGAAGCAGCAACCATTAACAATGCCGCAGCACCCATCATCGGCTGCTTGGCCCGCCAGAATCGGTTCCGCTGAATTTCTTTGGTCAGTAAGTTCGCGCTGACCTGTTCCGCCTCAAGCCCTTGTAAAGCAAGACCATAAGCGGTTGCCATATTCATGGTGTGCTCGGCAAATTCAGTTTCAAGACGGCCTTCCATTTGCACGTTTTGCAGACTATCTAAACGAACCACATCCATCTGCAACTGCTGCTTAAGAAACTTACTCATACCCGGGAGTCTAAACGTTGACCCCACACCAATGAGTTTGGCCAACTTGGCATCTCGATTAAGACTTTGATAAAAGCCCAAGGACCGCTGCATCTCTTGAACCAAATCCGCAAATACAGGTCGCATGGCTTGGAAAATCTGCCGGGCATACTTACTGGTACTCGCTTCTCTTTTTAACTTTTCAGCCTTGGGAACACTGAGTTTAAACGCACGAACCAAAGCATCCGTAAAATTATTGCCTCCCACAGGAAGCGTACGCATCCAGAGATGTCCTGCTTCAACAATCACCACGTCCGTACTCGTCGAACCGATATCCATGAAGACCACGCCCGGGGACTCTTCATCAAGTTCCAAATCGTAGGCCAATGCATTATAGACGGCTAAAGGTGATAGCGTAATGCCATCGACTCGCATACCAACGGCATTGTAGTTCTCAAGAAAATCGGCAACTCGGTCTTTGGTGATCGCAAAAATGCCCACTTCCACGTCCGGATTATCAGGCTCTTGGAAAACTTGATAATCCCACTCGACCTGCTCAATAGGGAATGGAATCTGCTGAACAGCTTCAAATCGAACAATGTCGGGAATCCGCTTGGGGTCCACAGGAGGTAACTTGGCAAAACGTGCAAAAGCCATATGACCCGGCACGGAAGTCATCACCGTACTCCGTGCCACAGAGTGCTTCGATAAAAATTGATCCAGATTAACCTGAATCGCTTCATTAATATTCAGGTCCGGGGTCGTAAGCGGCTTCTTAAAAGGCAGTACCTCAAAATCGGCAAGGATAATCTTATCCTTCACACGTTGAAGCCGTATAGCCTTGATCGCATTGGCTCCAACTTCGATACCCCAGCAATCATTGCGTTTGCCCATCGGCTACTCCTCATGCCTGTCATCAAATGACCAGCAAGTGACTTCCTGTCAATCAATGGCTCGAACTGCTCATCGCTTTAGTCGTAATCGACTTCCACAGGTTCTATGCCATGTTTAAGGTGCTAAAATCGTAACTTTTATGGGTTACGAAAGCCTTGTAGAGAATAAGCAAATCATTACTACAGGCTTCTTACGGCAGGCCCAATCCACTTCGTATTTACAGACCCAAGTATTTGGGTCACTGCATTAAACACGGGACTAGCCAGCAGGTCAAGCTAGTGTAACACAACCGCTTTTGTTTTGTGAATTTAAGACCGCGCTTCAATCAATATTTACACTATTAAAACCTACAAACCTGTTGCCTATTTCGTTGCATTTTTGTAGAGTAATAGCCTAAACCACGGGGCCGTAGCTCAATTGGGAGAGCGCTGTGTTCGCAATGCAGAGGTTGAGGGTTCGATCCCCTTCGGCTCCATTTTGTCAATTCTTGACAACGATACCCTATCGTTGTCATCAGCAATACTTATAACAGCACGTCCAAAGTACCCCTTGCGAGGACGATTGCCAGCAGATGACTATGGTGTAGTGATAGGTCGTGGTTTGCAGCGTTGGCATATTGATGCCTTCGAGCATTTGTGTGGAGACAGCAGCTAATCTGCCAATCTCATCGTAGTTATAAACACCCCGCGTGTTAGCAAAGAACACCGAAGTCTTGCGGCCGGTGACGAGGACGAATTCATAACTCGTCACACCTTCGAGAGTGGATGTAAAAAAAGGTTCCCGACATGCTCTGTAGAAAAGCCCAATAGTCCAGAGCACCATGATGTTATGGGTGAGGACAGCTAAACGCATTTCGCGATTACGTGCATGGTATGTTCGAGCTGCGACGACTGTGCCTTGATTACGTTTGATCATGCTAAAAACGGTTTCGACTTGCCAACGTTGGCCGTAAGGACGATGCTCAAAACCTTGTGTCATGAGCCTGCGATATTTGCCATTAGGCGGCTTGCTACTTTGCCTTCCTGCCCTTGCTGGGATGGTCGTGATGATGCCATGTTCGTCTCGTGCGTAAGTATGATTCGGCTCGCTGTCATAGCCTGCATCAGCGAGCAAATGATGGATACATATACTGGGCACGCATTGATCAAGCAGTGGGCATAATGCTTGTATATCAGGCATTGGCCCTTGCTGTGTGAGCATCGAAAAGATCATATGTGTTTGCGTATCGGTGATGATAGAGAGTTTGGGGAATCGTTTATAAAACACTGTTTTTCCAGTGCTATTTCGACGTTTTGTAAAATACTTACTGCAATGATGCGTCTCTAATCCTGTGCTGTTTGCTGCTGCGAGTTTGACTGTTTTGCGTGTCGTTTTTTTTTACCATCCATACGTTGATTGGTACGGTCAAGCAGGTTTTTAGTGGTCGATAAATTCAGTAAACGTGCTGCTGCTTTTTGCAAAGTTGTATAGTGTGGTACTTGTTTTAAGCCGATGTCGTCGCAGAGTGTTGGCCAGTCGTTGAGCATCGCCACGATACCTCTGTAGTCGAGTTTAAATTGCCGTTTGAGGACAAGACAAGTGAAGAGTTGTGGCTGTGTAAATTTTTTGGGTGAGTATTGATGCGAATAGTCCGGCAGCCGATCTTTGGCTATCTTCATTGCAGTCAATGCCACCCGCCTCGGTGATTTACTGGAGATGCTCATGTATTAGTTATCGGTCAGATGGGGCGTTTTCTACAGAGCATTCCCGACACCTTATCCGTCCTCTCACACCACCGATAAAGCTCACCGATAGATCGAGTGATCCAGATTCAAAGAAGAGCTGGTATATCCGGTATAGCCATATTCTCGTTGTGTAATATGGCCATCGACGGTCAGGACATTCGCTTTGCTGTTACTACTGCCCATATGCCTGGCTTTGTAACGATTGGTGATAAGGGCAGTGGAAAGTGGTGCTTCGAGATTAACCACCTGATGCGTACTGGCATCCATAAACAAAGGCCAAAGGTCAGGCTTAAGTAGTAGTACGGAAAAAAACTTTGGGACCTCGTCGGTTTTCTTAGCATTACCACTGACTTTTTTATAGCGCCATGTAGACAACGTTGTCATGGCATAACTAATCTTGGTTGAAGCAGGAAACTTGGGTGCAGGCCAGGGAGAAAACTCTGTCTCCGTAGGACACATCACTGTTTGAAGTGTCCCCATATAGCTGGTTCCTGCACTGCCTTTTTCATAGCTATTATGACCATGGCCCAATAGCGCACTATACCAATATCCATTACTTCCCCCGTTGCCCGGATTAGTCCAGTTACCCCAAGATCGGATCGTCTGTTCATTACGTTCGTCTTTATACATCACAAAAGCTAAGTGCATTTGTCGCATGTTGGACTGACACTTCACATTCCGTGCTGCTTCTCTTGCAGAAGACAACGCAGGCAAAAGTATCGCAATCAAAAGTGAGACAATCGCAATGACGACTAACAATTCAATTAGAGTAAAAGCTTTTTTACGGTACATCAGGGACTCCTTTTCAGTGTTTTTCTGCAATGGGTTCAAACGGCTGATCCCTATCCCAAGATAGGTAAATAGGCAACGTACTAATCGGCACATCAATGACCTGATCGC
>JAESSU010000476.1 GCA_016763955.1 Phycisphaeraceae bacterium
AGAAGTCAACATACTTATCTTTGTTGACTTCATCGAGACGAATGGCCATTGCTGCACGGGGATGTTGGTTGAGCAGGCCGCCGATGGCATAAGGGATGGTCGGCCCCCATTCCATTTTGTTTCTCAGATCCACAAAGTAATCTTGTAAGAGTTGGTAAATCGGGCGTTCGTGGAACTTGGGATTACGCAAGAATCAATGAGCAATTCCATCGGGCAGTTGCCTGCACCACGGCCTAGCCCCATCATTGTCGCATCGATGCGATTGCAGCCAAGGATGATCGCTTCAATAGTGTTTGCAAAAGCGAGTTGTTGATTATTGTGTGCATGGATGCCGATTTCCTTGCCGGTGCCTGCGACAAAGCTTTGGTATTTTTTGACAAGGTAGTCGATTTGTTCACGGTACAAAGCGCCGAAACTGTCTACGACCACCACGGTGCTAGCAGGGGTCTTGGCAATGATTTCCAGGGCTTGATCCAGTTCAGGTTCTGATGAGGTCGAGACTGCCATGATGTTGCAGTAGACTTCGTAGCCTTTGTCGTGAGCATCTTTAATCATGTTCACCGCTGTTGGGATTTGGTGGATGTAAGTTGCGACGCGGATGATGTCCAGGACGCTTTGGTCTTTGGGGAGGATATCATTTTTGTAGTCGCATTTTTCAGCATCTGCCATGACCGCGAGTTTTAGATTGGTGTCGTTATCGCCGACGATTTTTCGGATTTCATCTTCGTCTGAGAATTTGAATGGGCCGAAGTTTTTGGGGTCAAAAAGTTTTTTGTCACCCTTGTAGCCGATCTCCATTGCGTCAATCCCTGCATCGACGCAGGTTTGATAGACCGCTTTGACCATTTCGCTGTCGAAATGGTGATCGTTCATCAGGCCGCCATCACGGATGGTGCAGTCAAGGACTTGTAATTCAGGGCGGTAGGTCACCCAGGGGGCTTTGGTTTCACTCATGGTGTCGTTTCCTCATGTATTGGCAGGGGCTATAGGGAGAGAAATTGTATGCGTCCAAGCAGTGATTGGCAAAAAGACGGTGGTATCTGCTGGGGTGTTTTTTAACACAAAGAGCACGAAGGACACGAAGGCCACAAAGGACTCGAAAAAATAAGACAGTTGTAAAGCAATTGTGACCTTTGAAAAACCAACCTGATTTTTTACCGCAGAGGCATAGAGGACGCAGTGTTCAAAGAGGAGAGAATATTATTCAAAAACAAGGGAAAAACTCTGCCTTACGAAACTCTGCGATCTCAGCGGCTATGCGGTAAAAAAGGTCTTGAAAACTTCGTGTCCTTTGTGACCTTCGTGCCTTGGGGTTAAAAAAGACACGCTCATTGAATCCCAAAGTTTGGGTCACTTGCCCGCGAGTTGGAGCATTCTTTTTCGGAGTTCTTCGAGTGCTAAGTTTTCGTCATCCTCTTTGGCGACGGTCATGGGTTTGCCGAAGGTGACTTTGGTTTTGCTGGGTAAGACCAAGTGCCAGAACATGCTATGGGCTATGGGGGTGTCTTGGATCCAGACGGGGATAATCACTGCACCGGATTTTTTAGCGATCCATGTGATGCCCGGCTCAAAGGGTTGCAGTTCCCGGTTTGTACGTTGTAATCGGCCTTCTGGGAAGATTCCGACGATGTCGCCGTGTTTGAGGATTCGCACGAGCATGCGGACTTGTGCGAATTTGGATTGGTCTTCTTCAATAGCAATAGGTTCGATGGCATCCCATAGCGGTTGGACTGCTTTGTACTGATAGTTTTTCATCATCACCCAGCGAATCATTCGGGTGACACGGGATTGCATGACAAAGGGGTCTAAGCTGGTGGTGTGGTTGGCTGCGAGGATGACGGGGCCGGTGTTTGGGACGTGGTGTTGGCCGGTGACTTGCAGGCGATGCCAGACGAAACAGAAGAGTCTACCAACCCGCCAGCAGACATTGGCGATGCGATTATTCATCGGGCCTTTTGTGGCATAGCGTAGCAGTTGCGTGATACCCATCAATAGGAGCAGGGGGCCCATGCCGATCACGACATAGCGGATATTTGCGTCCGCTTGGGGCAGTTTCCAGATGGCAAGGTAGGTGATGACACTGCATGATGTGTTTGCCATGGCATTAAGTCCCATGACGCGGCCTCGGATGAAATTGGCTGTGCTGGTTTGCAATAGTGTCATGACCGAGATGATGATCATGTTGCCAAACAAACCGATAGCAAAGGCTGAGACGTACATCACCCAGATGACAGGAATCAGTGCAAGGCAAAGCATCAATAAGCCCACACAGATAAACGCAGGGAACATGATTAGGCCCGCTTCACGTCGTGTGCTAACCCATGCGATAAAGCCTGCACCTAAGAGCATGCCCACGCCCAGCATTGCGGTGACAGCGGTGTAGTGCTGCATTAACTCTTTGCCTTGGAAGTCAAAGTGTTCTTTGGAGAGTCCAAGAATGCTGCTGGCAACAACGGAGGCAACTGCCCAGATGAGCATGTTAATAAGAATCAAACTGAAGATGCGTCTATGTGTCTGGCAGTATTTCAGTGAATAGCCAAAGTGCTTGGGTTTGGACTTTGGTAAAGGGTCAGCTGCGTGTGAGATGTGTTGGGCGGGTTTAAGGAATGCAAAGAACCAGCCGGAGATTAGGTAAAACAGCGCGCCGATGATTAGGCCGGTGCGGATGGTTGAAGCGTGTTGCGGGTCGATGATTCTGCCGCCGACCACTAGGCCAATTTGTGCCGCGATAATCGCAATGACGAGGATGACGGCATTACCTGCTTGAAGCTGATTGCGTGGGATGATCTGCGGGATGATGGCATTGCGGGCAGGATTGAAGATGGCAGCAAACGAGCCAATGGCAAACAGTGATGCAAATATTTTCCAGTGTTGATCATCGGGTAAGTGAGCGATGCCAGTGGCTTGCGTGAGCATCCATGCACAACAAAGAAGAATCAATCCCCGCGATTCATCACAGCCTAGCAAAACCCATTTTCGTGGCAGTCGATCCGAGAGCCATCCGCCGACAATGGAGAAAAATAGGTAAGGCAAGAAAAACCAAAACTGCGTGGAGGCATTAAGGGCAGTCGCATCACCAGAAGCAGCTAGCCCGCCAATGAGCGTGAGACTTGCGAGCATGATCATGCGATCCCCAAAACCGCTAGCAGCGGTGGAGGTCCACATGAGGGAAAAATTGATTTGTCGCCAAAGCGGGGTAGGCCGGCGGGAGGGTGGCCCAGTGTTCATATGGACAGTTTACCAAACCCCCGGCTCCCCCGGAAGTCAAGGCAAACGCATGGACCGAAAATTGTCTTGGCGA
>JAESSU010000477.1 GCA_016763955.1 Phycisphaeraceae bacterium
GCCAGTGGCACCAGGCCTCGATCTCGGCGCCGTCGGTCTCGGTCAGCTCGCCGGCCGGGTAGTCGTAGCCGAACGTTCGGTACGCCGGGACGAAGGACACGCGCGTGAAGTCTTTGCGCTTGGTGCGCTCGATCGCGGGCTCGTGCCGGACCCGCATCCGGTCTTCGAACCGCTGGGTGTACAGCTGCCCCCCGCAGCACGTCTCGAGCTCGAATTCGGTCGAGTGGACGTTCATCAGCTTGGCGCCGATGCCGTTGACCCCGCCCTTGATGCAGTCCGGGGGCTTCTCCATGTTGCGGCCCGCGAGGAAGACCGCGAACGCGACCTCCGGGACGTACGTGGCCCGGCCGAGGGCTTCGGTGGCCCCGGCGTGCTCGACGATCGGGATTCCCGGGCCGTCGTTCCGGATCGTGGCCCGGCCGGTCGCCCGGTCGTAGTCGAGGGAGACTTCCGTCACCCGGTCCTTCTTCCGCGCCCCCGCGTGCTCCTTGGCGTGGTCCGACGCGTTGACGAGGCCTTCGTCGATGACCTTGAGCACGGCCGGGACGTGCTCGTTGGGGATGGGCTCGAGCACGGGGCGCGGCTCGGCCTCGGTCCCGCGCATGTAGACCCCCCGCAGGCCGGGAATCTGCGCCTTCGCCAGGAGGCCGGCCCACATTCCCTTGCTCCGGGCATGCTCCTCCAGAGAAAATATCTGGTAGCCGGCCGTCCCCTTCTTGCCTTTGGCGCGTCCTCGGGCCGACATTCTACACTCGCGTTCGCCTGCGCTTACGTGCGTTTAAAGCGGAACGTACCGCGTATCTAACACGACTGCTCGTTTCACTTTTCACACCGACACCGTCGACACTCCAAAAAATGGCCAGTACGGTGCGTACTATTGCGCTAACGTACGTGGACGTACGTGGGCATATATGTCACCACAACCTCATACCCGCCTTTTCGCGCCTGCGTACGCAATTACCATACTTTTTGGTTATACGAGTATATGCGATTCATTGAGAGTTTTCCCCTCGGAGAGGAAGGCCCACACTGCGTCGCTTATACTAGTATAATTAACAGGCTGAGCATTTTCGCGTTCCGGATGGGACCGGCTTTCCTTCCCATACTCCAGTCCGCAGGAACAGAGACTGCATTGAATCTTTTCGCATAGCGAAATCTTCGGCGGCCTGGCCCGCGAGTTGGTCGGCGCCTCGACAGGCCCCATGAACGATTGTTACATAGTGCGGCGCGAATCTTCGTGTCATCCTCCAGATCGCGACTACCGCTTATACTAGTATAAATGATCTTCTTTTCACCTGAGACATCGGCCATGTTTGCTTTCGGGCGGAGTACTTACTCTTGCTTCCACTCGATCTATACTAGTAATCTTACCGTGCATTCAAATGCTACATCTCCCCCGCGACGGGCAGAGATTCCCGCGCGCGATACAGCAGTGATTAGTTGCGCACTAGTATGGCTCGGAGCTGGCAGCCCTTCGCGTATTTTCGCTCCTTTTCTCGGAGCTCTATCATTATCGGGCCGTAGGTGTCGACGTCTTCTTCGCGGGGTTGGAGATTGAAGAGAGTATCGACGGCCTTTAGCGCCATCACGGGAAGAACGAGCTGCACGGGCTGAATGTCCCATCCCTCGCCTGTATACACTAGCACCTCTTGCATCGTTTTGTTCGGAAGGAAACATGTGACGTTCTCCAAATGTTCCGGGTCGCTGTAAATGAGTTGGGCCGTTTTTAGCGCGGCCGTTTGCGCTGCGTCGGGAATAGCCAAACTCGCCAGACTTTCATCGAGGACCAGCCGGATTTTCTCTGTGTTGATATGGTCCAACTTCTCTTGGCCGAATACGTTGACGGCGGTGTTTTGAGTCTGGCTGGCAGAGGTGGGAGCTTGACTGTCGTCCCCGATCGTTATGTTATTGTCTGCAGCGCCACGTGCGTAGCGCTTCATCATTTCGAGCATTACCACGTTCTGCTTCTCGAGTGTGGCAATTCGCAGTTCCTGCTTCCGGACGATGTGTTCGCGCAGGATAGCCATTCCTCCGTCTCCGTTCTGTTCAGTGGGAGAGATTTTGCAATTTTCTCTGACGTGCCTTTTCATTAGAGCTGGTGTGCTGAAAACCCTCCCGCAGAATCTACATAACTTTCGTAAGAGCGCCGGGTCCGCGCGTGCTTCAGGGGACAAGTCCTCCAGGTCTATGATGGGATCGCACGGTGTCTTCCGTTGATCATGGCGTCGGAGCTTGCAAGGTTTGGCAAATACCTTGTCGCAGCGATAGCAGGTCCGATCCGCCATACCAAGACGAGGGTCCATAAAAGGGAAAAAGGGACCAATTAAGTATAAATGAGGGACCATAAATGTCTAATTTTGGTCCCTAACCCGTATAAAGGATGTATCTCTGTATAATTTAGCTTAGAATAACAAAACCCATGTACTTAAAATATGTATAAAGTATAACAGTAGTTAGGATTATTAGGTGTGGACATTTTTGGGCCGACATTTTTGGACCCAAGGGGGTGATTCTCAGAAGTGGATTTGAGATTCGGAAAAAAGTTGACCGACCCTCGACAAATGTATAAATGGTGCAACACCGCCGCACCACATCGGCAAGCAACAATGTGTAATAGTATAGCACTCTTTGTATCGCGATGCGTGCGGGCAGTGGCCGAACGTCTGTAATGATATAATACTCCTCATTGTGATATGCGAACGCTGATATGCAATATTACCCTTCATCGCACAGTGAAAACTAAAGTTATGAGTTGCATGTCTTATACTTCGTAAGTGCTCTAACCACCATTCCCGTTCTACGCAGTGGGAGAGATGTTGTAACGATCTTCGATATGTCATTCCATTAGGGTGGGTGGGCTGGGACCACCCCTGCAGAGCCTACATGTTTTATATACATATACTGAACGCCCACATGCCCCAGGGGGATAGGTCCTTCGCATTTGCGACGGGATCACGTGGTGTCTTCTGTTGATCATGGTGTCGGGGCTTGAAAGTTGTCGGGAGTATCTTGTCATGATGATAACAGGTTCGATCCGCCATACCAAGACGAGGGTCCATAAAAGGGAAAAAGGGACCAA
>JAESSU010000478.1 GCA_016763955.1 Phycisphaeraceae bacterium
AGAACTGATTTTACGGGTTTTGAAGGGCCTGAAGACCCGGATCACGTGGCCATTTTTGCCTGTGATGCCGATGGGAAAACCTTGGCAATCATTCATCAGAACACGGGCCATCCCACATGCTTCTATGGTGGGAATTATTTTTCCAGCGATTTTCCCGGTGCAGCCCGGAGTCACATCAGAGATTCGCTAGGTGAGATTCCCGTGTTGTTTATCAATGGTGCTATGGGAGACATTTGCAGAAAACAGTCCATGGGAAGTGGGCAGACCGAAACTGCTGAGCAAGTTCTCAAACGCAACGGCCATCGTCTAGCGGGTGAAACGTTGCGTCTTTTCCATGAATCACCTTTGCATGACAATGTAACGCTTGGCCATGTGTATGAAGATATGACTGCAGCGGTGCGATTGCCTAAGCCGGATCGACTTGCTTGGGCTCGAGAAACCATTAGCCAAATGGCGGCTGGCAAACAAATCGTAGGTTCCGACCGTCATGCTGCTTGGGGGGTCACGTCCCTGCAAGATGATTTTGGAGAAAAATCTACCGACACGTTGCGTTTACATGTGGTGCGCATTGGCGATGTCGCTTTGGTCACCCAGCCAACCGAACTTTATTGCCAGTTCGGGTTGGATATCAAACGGCGTAGCCCCGCACCGATCACCGCCGTCTGTTCTATCACTGATGGTTATGCCGGCTATTGTCCGACGCTCTATAGCATCATCGGCGGCGGGTATTCCGGTGAGCCGATTCAATGGTGTCGCTTTGCTCCTGAGACGGGTTATTTGCTTGTCGACATCGCATCGCGCATGATAAGGCAACTTTGGGTAAACGACTAAACATAAGACCAGTGCCCTAATCGCAACCCTTCTCATGATGAATTTGAGTTAGGTTGTCACATGCAACAATCATCAAAAAATCAATGTTCCGCTTATGAGTACTCAAGACATACAAGGTGATTCGCAGGTTACCGACCAGCAACGACGTGGGATGTTAATCGCAATCATATGCGGGTGTCTGGTGGGTATTTCATTAACCATGTTTACCAGTGGTTTGATGCTGCTGTTTTTTTATGCCGCGAAAATTAATGCGGTTCGGATGATTGCCTATTTGTCCATCCCCTTGGCAGTCGATGGTCTGACCAAGATGCCGTTTGCATATCTTGCAGACCGCATCGGTGTCAAACGTTTAGGCGTCGCTGGCGCTATTTTGGAAATGATCGGCTTTGGCATACTGGCACTTAGTGGTTTTGGTCAGGGGCAAGCCATTGAAGGTCTGATTGTGCTGGGGATTTGTGTCTACAGCTTGGGCTCTTCAATGTGTTTTTCCGGTTGGTTTGCTTTGCTCCAACCACTGGTTCCTAAAGCCATTCGGGGGCAGTTTTTTGGCCGGCTTCGCATGAGTTGGCAGACCGTTGCATTGATTTTTACGGGGGTCTGCGCAAGCTATCTGACCGTCGATTCGCCGGTCTACCTTTTTCAGGTTGTCATGGGAATCGCAACGTTCGTATTGATGTTACGCATCTGGATATACAGTCTCATCCCTGATCTCACAGAGCCCCATCCAAAGGGCATGTCCTTTAAAAAAGCGATCGACCACATCATGCATGTGGATGGATTCGCCTCTTTCGTGGCCTATGTTTTTCTGCTATCTCTGTTTACAGCAGGCGCCCCGATGCTCTTCGCCTTGATTGAAAAAAAGGTCTTGGGGATGGGTGATAATCAGGTCCTCTGGCTTGGTAATCTTCAGATGTTCGGGTCGGTCGTGGGATTTTATATTGGCGGCAAATTAGTCGACCGATTGGGAACCAAACCTGTTTTCTTAATCTGCCATTTTAGCTATAGCTTGGCACTGATTCTGTTTCTGGTCCGCGGGTTAAGCGGAGACTGGCTGATAGGATGCATCGCGGCCGCACAATTTTTTTATGGGATTGTTGTTGCGGCTTCCTCCATTGCCATTAGCACGGAAACTTTGTCTCTGATGCCCGAAGAAAATCAAGCTCTGTTTTCCAGTATGGGAAATATGATGTTCCGCGCAGGTGGCGCGTTTTCTGGCATGGCCAGTGCATGGATGTTGAAACTAGGGGTGTTCAACGACGACTGGACACTCTGGGAATTGCCGATGACGCAATACGATTCGATCCTATTTTGCTTTGCTGGCATGGTCATCGTACTGGTCATCACATTGGGATTAGTCCCCTCAGTGATCCGAAAAGCAGAATGGATCCCACGTTCCTAAATACGTGTGACAACGATCCGATTCAAAATGAACCAAGCCTACGTAATGAAATAATATCTATCCACACAATTGTGGATTACACCTAAGAGCCGATTTTAATTTGGAGATTTACCTTATGTCCGATACCACACAACCTAATATTCTATGGATCACCACAGACCGCCAACGATTCGACTCGCTGGGTTGCTATGGGAATTCGTGGGTGACCACGCCGCATTTAGATCGCATGGCTCAACAAGGTGTGCGATTTGAACAAGCATGGTGCCAGAATCCAATCTGCGGCCCAAGTCGAGCTAGCTTTCTGACCGGACGCTATCCCAGTACGACACGCCTTAATCGCAACGCACAACGGTTGCCCAGCAGCGAGCGACTGATCTCACGCATCCTTGCTGATAACGGCTACGTCTGTGGTCTTGCTGGTAAGTATCATCTTGCCCCCTCTAGTCAGCCCATCGCCGATTGGTGTGAACCGCGTGGCAATGATGGATACTCTGTGTTCGACTGGTCAATGCATCCACCAGATGTCCCGGTTTCACAGTACACCGCATGGCTTTCAGAACATGACATCCAATTCAAACGTGAGCCCGTAAGAGACTCAAAATATGTCACCTTTGGCATGGATGAAAACACCAGCAACACTGCATGGATCACACAACGGGCAATCAATTTCCTAAAGGTCAGTGCTAAAATTGACAGGCCGTGGATGTTCTCAATGAACATTGAAGACCCACACGACCCCATCGATCCGCCACGCCGTTTCCTTGAACCTTATCTTGAACGACTTGACGAAATTCCATTACCAGAATTTACGCCCGGCGAACTAGACAACAAGCCCTACAACCAACGCATGGATCATCACGGTGTCTATGGCGGCGGGCGCATGAACCTAAAAGACCCTTCAAAAAAGGGAGGTTTTGCATACTCAGCAATGTCCGACGAAGACCATCGACTCATCCGTGCAGGGTATTGGGCAATGATCGATCACATCGACTATCAAGTCGGCCGTGTGCTTGATGCACTTAGTGAATCCGGTCAGCTTGAAAATACACTCGTGCTATTTATGAGTGATCACGGCGAAATGCTCGGAGATCATGGCATCTATTTCCAAGGCCCGTACTTCTACGAACCAATGATGCACGTGCCTCTGTTGTTTCAACTACCCTCCAAACTTGAAGCAGGCATGAGTATCCCCGCCATGATGGAACTTATTGATCTGGCACCCACACTATTGGATGCTGCAGGTATTGCCCCCGAGCCCGGCATGCAAGGCCGATCACTCTGGCCCATGCTTCTTGGCCAAACGGATCAAACCGTGGGCCGTGAGAGTGTGTACTTTGAGTATTACGATGCGATTCCCGGCGACCGACATCATCCCGGAGGCAGAAATATTACTGGTGTGCGAAATGACAAGTTTGCACTCTCAGCAGTCCATGGTAGTGATGAAGGTGAACTCTACGATTTATGTAAAGACCCCGGTGAAAAAAACAATCTTTGGGACAACCCTGATTTGATCACTGTCAAAGCTGACATGCTAAAACACCTGTGCGACCGCATGTTCCAGACCATTGATCCGTTACCTGTTACCGAAGCTTGTTATTAATCCCTAGTGGTTCATTGCAGCTGAATTGTTACGTATTGCATCTTTCGGTGCATCAGCGACCCATTGTGTCGAAGCTATTTTCCGTAGCAAGATTGATCGCGATCCAATACAAATCAGTTGCAATGAACCACTAGAAAATTTTGCATTATTACGTTGCGCTTTGAATGATCCATTGCCCGCGGGAATCCTTCGGCTTCCCGCGGCTTTTACCCCCGGATTTTAGACAAAAGCCGCAGGAAGTGACGCAGTCAATTCCTGCGGGGCCGGGGGAGTCTTTGCGATGATCTCCAAGTGCATCTGTAACACCCGTGATAGCGGTTTGAAATGACAGATGAGGATTCGCAAAACCAAGATTGAAAAGCCAGCCTAATTAGCAGCAGGATCGTCATCTTCTGGTTCTGAATCCCCCGCGTGTTGATCGATAATTGCTCGGGCTTCTTCAATAAAGTTGTCTGGAAGACCGGGGGTTTTCAATGCTTGTTTACAATCTTGAATCGCTTCTACGATACGCGGTGGTTCACACAGAATATAGGCTTCTGCACGATTAATACGTGCCATAGCGATTTGTTCTTCTGAAGCATTTGGCATCTCAATCACGCAGTTACAATCTTTAATTGCGTTTTCTGTCTGTGGTGGGTTGAGCTTGCAGTATGCGTTGCCACGGTTGAATAGCGCGTTTGCTTTTTGTTCCGCTGTTATGTCAGACATGTCGATGACGGTTGTGTAGTCCTTGATCGTCTTATTTAGTTGCGGCGGTCTGGACATGGCATATGTGTTACCTCGGCTGATTAGTGCTTGTGCTTTTTGTTTTGCTGGCGCGTCTGTCATTTCGATGACTGCGGTATAGCCTTTGATTGCATCGCGAGTTTTTGGTGGGTCGAGTTTTTCGTATGTGATGCTTCGGATGATCAGAGCCTCTGCTTTTTGTCTCGCTGTTGCGTTTTGCATCTTGATGACTTGGGTGAAGTCCAGTAATGCCTTGTTCATTTGTGGGTTGATGCGTTCAACGTATGCGATGCCTCGTGTGACCAGTGCCTGTGCTTTTTGTTCCGACGTTGCGTCTGTCATGTCGATGATGAAAGTAAGCGTTTTGATGGCGTTGTCGAATTCATTTTTAGTGAAATATGAATAAGCCAGATTCATTAGGTAGCTGCTGTTGCTCGATTTTTGATTGTCATCTGGTTTTTGCGGGTCGTCTGGTTGTTTACCCGTTGAGCTAAAAAAGCTTGTGTTTGCATCGTTAAGTGAAGTTAAGGTTCGTCCAATGATATCACTGAGCTTTTCATCAGGAAGATCGGCTTGATGTTCGTTTTTTGTGGATGATGAATGAGCAATGGGCAGGTCGGATTCAGTCAGGTTCAACTGTTCGAGTAGTCTGGTCAATGAGTCAATCGGGTTAACCAAAAATGGTGGTACGCCACCAAGTCCCAAGTTAGCATGCATCGCTTGCATGAATTCATCTGCGCCATCAATATGAACGTAGAATGCACTATCTTGATGTGCCTTAAGAAAATTTGCCGTTTCGGTACGTAATCGATCTCCAGCTTGATCTACTGGGTGGATGTCACACCAATAAAGATTCATATTAAATTGTTTGCATTGTTTTAATGCTTCCATGCAGCAATCATTCCAGCCACTGTAGCCGATGACGATCACACCATGATTTTCAAAGTAGGGTGCGAGTGATTTTGCATGTGCTTCTACAAGATTATCAATGTCTGCCCCAGTGTTAGCTAAGCGATATTTAAAGATATTGCCATGAGCATAAATGAGTTGAATAAAATCATGATCATCGTCGGTTAGAACTTCTAAATCACCTAATTGATCAGTCATCCAGTAAAGTCGATTGACGAGTTGTAAGGAGCGTTGAAGTAAAGGGTCGAAATTGGTTGTAAAAATTTTTGTGCAGAATTTGTTTTTGAATTTCCAAAGTTCTGAATCATCACTGAATTGTGTGTCGAGCAAACTGGCAAGATAAATATGAGCAGGATTGATTTTTCCATCAACTTTTTTGACGGTATGTTTGATATAGTCCCGTCGGAGTTTTGGGGTAAACAATTCATGGCGCATTAATGCGTCATATGCTTGGATGACGTTGTCTGCTTTGGATGCGTCTACACTGGTTCCGTTGTCGTTTATTTTTAAGCCTGGCGATTTTGATTGAAGTTTGCACCAAAGCTTTTTGAGGTGTTCGTCGCTTGTTTTATCCCGCCATGTGGGGATATCGGCGAGCATTTTGCTCGCAGTTGGAACAAGAGGGGAGCTAAATCCCGAACCTAATATCATGGTGTACGGAGCGCTGGTGTGCTTGTCTCGCAGTGTACTTTGTATCTGCGATAACATGTCATTTTCACTGAGACTATTGATGCTTTTGGTCTGAGCCATTTGTTTCCCCGGTTACATCAAATTGATCCTTTTATCATAGCATTTTCAATACACAACGATATCATGCCAACGAAATTGATTGTGTGGTATCAATGAGGGCTGTCATGTTTTTTGGATATTTAATACGTTCGGATCACGCCGACGACGGTGCCTTGGATTTTGCAGTCGTCTAGGATGATCGGTTCGTACTTGTCGTTGGCAGGTTGCAATCTGATCTTGCCATTCTTTTCTTTGTAGAACTTTTTCAACGTGGCTTCGCCGGTGTCCAGTAGGGCGACGACGGTTTGGCCGTTGTAGGCGGTGTTGGTCTTGCGGATGACGACCATGTCGCCGGTGCGGATTTGTTCATCGATCATGGAGTCGCCACGGACTTCTAGGACGTAGGTATCTTTGCCGTTGCGGACATCAAAGAGGTCTTCGAGGTCCAGAAACTGGTGGTCTTCGATGGCCTCGATGGGGTATCCCGCAGCAATGGTGCCTACCAAGGGCAAACGGGTATTGCGTTCTTCATCAGGGGGGCTGGAAGTCTTCTTTAACTTCCAAAGAGCGAGCCTTGTTGGGCTGTCTGATAAGAACGTCTTTTTTGATGAGCGCTTCGACGTGTTCGAATACGGTAACCTTGCTGACGCTCAAGGCGTCGGCTAGTTCCTGCATCGTCGGCGAATAGCCCCTTGTGCGTCGGCTCTGGTGAATGCGACGAACGATGTCCAGTTGCTTGGGAGTCAGATTTGGTGAGTGATGAGCTTTCATAAGCCACCTCCGGCAGAGATGTATGGGGCGAGCGATCTAGAACGTTTAGATCGCAACGAAGCTGATGCAAATCTTCGAGAACATGAGCGATGGCTCGCTGATGTTCGGAGTCTTGGGGCATCGTTTGATTGGGGGGAACAGTCTCCGTGGGGACGGGCTGTATCTTGTGGAGTACTTCTGAAAAAAGACTCAACGCTTGCGCCTGCTGATCGCTGGGCAAGTTCATAATGGTATTGAAGGTTGTTTGTAGATCGCTCGATTCGCCCGTGAGTCGCTGCGGAGCGGTGTGTTGTGCGGGCTGCTGATATGTGCCGGTGACGATCATGGGCTGAGTGGGTTGATAGCTGTCGGAGCCACGGGTGATCGTTTCTGGTGCAGGGGCGGGATGTACTGAGATCACGCGGGGGCGCTGCTTGGCTTTGGGCTGTTGTTTGCGTTTGGCAAACTGGCCACTGCTGCGGTTGTCGTGGGCAGAGTCGTTGGGCTGTACGACTAGAAGTGTGCCTTGTTGGGCATGATATTGCGTGGTGTAGTCGCCGCCAGGACCAAGTTGCAGGACTGGGATTGTCATGATGAGGTCGCCTCCAAGCAGGATGCTCGTTGAGATGGGCTCTGAACATCAGAGCTTTATTCATCTCACGCGACTTTGAATCGACGTATTTCATGACTTCCCTTGAACTTTTATAGTAGAGTTGTTCGGTATACGTTAACCTTATTTAACCCGAACGTCAAGAGGTAACTACAAACAAAGTCAAAATCGTGACTTATGTAGCAAGGAGGTGGTATTTTGGTAGTTTGTAAGGGTTTATATTATCGGTCATTACTACATCTAGGGGGGTTTCAGAAGTTGAAAACAATTTTTAGTGGTTGTCGTTGATTGCAGATCAATTTTGTAAGGGTAGTCATTGAGTTGAACCAATAAACACAAAATCGATGTTATGCGGACTCAACTTGCCTCTAAAGTACCTAACATCCAATGGTCGCGTACTCAAATTAATTGTTATATAGATGTGGCGTGTTCAATCAGCATGTTCTTGATAACAAGCGTCTCAACAAAAAAAATCTACACTCTACTGAATAAAAGACAAAAATAGGATCAAATTTAAAACTTCATTACATTGAGGCATGCGACATTTTAACCCGCTAGCCCACTAGCCATGGCTTGGATTTATCTATAATATGGGTGATTCAGCATGAAATAGATCCCTCGGGTATGATTTTGTCCGCGCTGCAAACGTTCTGAAGGCTTAAAATAACAATCCGGGGCGGCTGCCTGCACAAGCAACCGGACAAGTTCAATAGAAGACTGGCATAATTAAACACGCTATTTACGCGAAGCGAGAATCAACCATGGCTAAAGACACCCAACCCAAACCGTTGCTGCAAACACCTGTAGAGGAAATGAACCACGTCGAACAATTTAAATTTGAATCCAAAGGCACAGTGGGCAACCTTGCTACAGACTTCCGAGATATGTCCACACAGGATGTCGTCGAAGCCACCGAACAGGTTGCAAAGTCCCATGGCATCTACTTGGAATACGACCGTGCGACCACCGGCAAGGAAAAAGACTGGATGTACATGATCCGCATCTCCGTCCCCGGCGGCGGTGGATTTAGCCTCAAGCAGTGGCAGGTCGTTGATGATGTCGCCAACAAGTACACGACCAACCCACAAGGCATCACCTCGCTTCGCTTGACCACCCGTCAGAATATTCAGTTCCACTGGGTCTACAAAAAAGATATCGTCAACCTCGTCCGAGAAATCGCACACTCAGGTTACTTCACATTAAATGGTTGTGGGGACAATGCACGTAATGTCATGGGCTGCCCGCTATCGAAGTTCTCAACGGTCTTTGATGCCAACGCATTGGCACATGAATTTGGCACATACTTCCGTCTGCCAGCGGCGGCACATATCCAAATTTTTGAAGTCGATACAAGCCTGATCCAAACGCCAGATAAGCATTTTAATTACGGCTCGCGTCTACTTAACCGGAAGTTTAAAATCGGTATCGGTGCAGTGCATCAAGATGCCCAAGGCAACTGGTACAACGACAACTGTGTCGAAATGCGAACCAACGATCTGGGCATTGCACCCATCATTGAAAACGACTCAGTTGATAACTTCATGTTCTATATCGGTGGCGGACAAGGCGAAAAACTCGGCAAGCCCACCATGGCAGCACTGGGGCTTCCCCTAGGTGTCGTCTCCCGCGAACAAGCACTTAAGGCAACTGACGCGATTATGTCCATCCATCAAGAATGGGGCGACCGCAAAAACCGTCACTGGGCAAGACTCAAATACGTCGTCCAAGCACAAGGTCTTGCGTGGTGGCAGCAGCAAGTTAAAGCAGCAGGTGTTGATTTATCTGATCCGATCGAGGGGTTTTACCCCGGCGAACGTTGTCTTCATCACGGCTGGGCAAAGCAGCCATCTAATGGCCTGTGGAGCTATGGTGCGTACATTGAAAATGGTCGCTTAATTGATGGCCCCAACGGCAATCTCAAAAGCATGGTCCCTGCGGTACTCGAAGCCTTTCCAGGCACTGAGGCGATGATCACACCCAATCAGGACTTGCTGTTTGTCAACGTTCCTGAAGATGCCAAAGCAGATCTCGTAGGTAAGCTCGAATCCTTTGGACAAGGTAAACGCAATGGCAAAAAACTCTCGCAACTGCGCGTGCTTTCAGGCGCGTGTGTGGGCTTGCCAACCTGTCGTCTGGCTACTGCGGATTCAGAAATATATGAACCGACACTCATTGATCAACTCGAAGAACTCGGCTACGGCGATACCTGCGAATCCATTGGCATCACCGGCTGTGAACGTCAGTGTTTCCGTCCTGCAACCAAGTCCATTGGTTTAATTGGTCAAGGCCCCGGTCGTTATTCCATCAAACTTGGCGGTAGTGAAGATGGCTCGACACAAGGTCAATATATTAATGATGGCCAGCGTTGGTACATGACACAGGTGACCGACGAAGTGATGCCTCAGGTCATCGGCATTTTGATTGATCACTACAAGGCGAATCGCAGTGATGACGCTGAAACGATGGGTACGTTCCATCAGCGTGTGGGAATGAATGCCATCATTGAGATGCTCAAAACCAACGCGGTGACAGCACCGCTAATGGAAAAAACACGCCCCGCACCTTACGTCCCGCAAGAAGCGGCTGATATTTTACACTAAACATCGGCCCCCGGCCCCCGGGATTTTACAGATGCTGATATTTTAAATGGCTGGGCGCAAGCCCACAGATGAGCGTCTGCGAATCTGTGAAGGCATCGGATCCATGCTGCGGGAATCTGTTGATACAGCTTCCCGCAGTTTTTTTTTGATACTTTTACTCTATAATCCCCCTATGTCTGACACAACGAATTCTAAAGGTAAACCGCGTCCTGCTTTGTTTCGAGCTTTGGGCAATAACGAGCCGCCGACTCAAATCACAGCCGACGGCCAGCGGTACGTCCAGCATACTATTTTCAAACACGATTCATGGGCTGCAACCGGACTCTATGTGCATATTGATGATCCGACTCAAAAGATCATTGCCAAGTTCAATCGCCAGCAGTCGATCCTCGGCTTTCCCATGAAATGGTTGGGTTTGATCTTAGCGAGCAGCGAACACACTGTGATGAAAATCATGGAAGATGAACCGACGATAGCGCATAGTTTTGATGTGATCGAAATTGATAGCAAGCGTGTTTATTATGTCGCAGCTCATCGGTTTATTGAAGGCCATCCGCTCACGCCTAATGACCGGGTTGGTGATGAATTTTTCCCGACACTTAAGCGTGTTTTAGAGACATTGCATGCGCGCAACATTGCGTATGTGGATATGAATAAAGCAGAGAACGTGGTGGTGGGCGATGATGGTTTGCCACATCTAATTGATTATCAAATCAGTTTTATTTTACCCCGATGGTGGCCGGGCAACTGGCTCGGCACGCGCGTGCTTTTGTGGGTCTTACAGCAGTCGGACATGTATCATTTAATGAAACATTGGATCCGTTACCGTCCGGATCAATTGCCCGAAGATCAGCGAGACATCAATAAACATCGTCCGATCTGGATTCGCTTTTGGCGATGTCTTGCGACACCGTTTCGTGAGACCCGCCGGCGGCTGTTGGTGCTTTTGGGCATTCGTAAAGGTAAAGGTAAATCGCTTACTGAACATGCTCCAGAAGATGCAGTGCAAAGACAGATCAGCCAAGAACAAAAATAATTCTAAGCAGCGGATATTCTCACGTCTTTTTAGGCAAAAATCGTAGGAAGTGACTCAGTTAATTCCTGCGGGGGCCGGTGTCTAGGTCGGGGGCAGATGACGTGAAATGCTCTAAATTTACCGCCTGAATTTGCCTGGGCTCAGATGTGTATGGCGTTTAAACAATCGTGAAAAATAGATCGCATCTTGATAGCCGACACTCTGGGCAATCGCACTGACTTTCATGTTGGTGTGACGCAATAAATGCTTCGCACGTTCAATGCGAATGGACTGGACATAGTCTGTTGGCGTTAACCCGTATTGCTGTCGGAAGACTCTTGCGAGGTGTTCGTAGCTGTGTCCCATACTGCCTAGCAATTTGCGAATCTCAATGCTCTTGCGCGGTTGTGACAGGGCTTGATCTAATTCATTACGAACGTCGTGTGCTAACTCTTCTTGCCGATGTTGTTGTGGCGAGTGATTCGGCTGTGGGTCGAGTAAACGGATGAGCAGTTCCAGTAGCACGCCCCGAGACGCGAGCTGTTCATGCGTATTGGTATTGCATAGCATCAAACTTAATTTTTCAATCAGATCGTAGACGATAGCCGGTGATTGAATCGTGCCATGGAAGATG
>JAESSU010000047.1 GCA_016763955.1 Phycisphaeraceae bacterium
ATGCGCCGCATTTCAATTGAAATGAAAAAAAACAGCCCTACAAATTGATATAGGGCTGTAAAACAAGATCTATTAGAGTGTCAATTCATCTATTGCAGTCACTTCATTTCAATGAAATGCTGTTGAAATGAAATATACAGGCGTTACATGTCTCTCCGGTGAATAGGAGATTGACCATTTGGATCAAGTGGGGAAGATTCAAAGTCACGTTTTTGATCTTCCATAATTGCCTTGAGACTGGGATCTTCTTGTCCCACAACTTGCTGCATTCCATCTGAAAAATTCACTCCCTTTAGCTTCTTACCGGGGGCGTTCTTCTTTTTTTGACTCTGGAATTCCTTCCATGCTAGCAAGCCTGAGACAGTAGCAACAGAACATCCCAAAATCTCAGCCCACGCATAAATATCCGTGCCAGTTTTGTTGTTGTAAATGTCCCATGCCTTCTCTTCACGCGCAGCCATGATTTCCTTACTATTGGCTTTATTTTTGCGAGCAGGTTTTAACAAATACTTCAGGTACTCGATTGATGCCTCACACGGCTTGATTAGGTCAAAGCTGTTAGG
Source organism: Phycisphaeraceae bacterium (assembly GCA_016763955.1). Lineage (GTDB taxonomy): Bacteria > Planctomycetota > Phycisphaerae > Phycisphaerales > Phycisphaeraceae > UBA7800. The sequence goes on from JAESSU010000047.1 coordinate 564, forward strand.
ATCAGTCTCTCCACGGTCAACAGTCCCATTCTCAATCCATCGCGGCTTGTTCATGTCCATAAAGCAATACAGACACATGAGCCATCGGCATTCAGGAAGAATATCCAAAGGCACTCCAAATTTTTCATATTCTAAAGCAGGTAACAACAAAGCTGCTTCTCTTGAAATTTCAGTTAGTTCTTTATTCATTTTCTCAGACAGAGAACACAAAACAAGTTGGTGTATCACGATGTTTCCACCAACAGCCTTCAGAGTCAAGCCGTCTTTTTTCAGAAACTTAATGTCAGGTGTATCCAAAAATCCCGCAAGCGTGAACTCCCATCTTTGCTCATAAGGTTTGTAATAAACCATCAACTTGGAATGCTCTAATGTGTATCTTTTCTTGATGTCCTCAAGTTCATCAATGAGCTTTACAAAATCACTTTTCAAAACAAATCATCCTTCTAAAATAAAACCTTAAATTCCATAACGTTTCTCGCGCAGATGGAAAGCAGATTCTCCGCCTTCAAGAGCTAACAATTTATCTCTATGTTCTAGATTTTCTATCGTCGTGCTGCAAACTTTTGTTACATTACGTTCATCCATAGACAAACAATGAATTAATTCCGAATCACCATTAATAACAAAATTCGCATTGTGAGTTGCAAAAATTACCTGTCTATTAATTTTACATTCTTTAATTAGTTCAACCAAATATTTTGCTATCAATATACTGTCTAAATGGGCTTCTGGCTCATCAATTACAATTGGCGTATTGCCGAGAAACATCAAAACAACAATAACTGCTGTACAGCGTTGTCCAAAAGATGAATTTTCAAGTGGCTTTCCATCGTATGTAACTTTTATTTTCCCATGCTTATTTACATCAAGTAAATGCAATTCGGCTTGTAATTTTAAAATTTCAAAATTTTTATCGTCCGAGCACCATTCAGACAACATTTTATCGTTGGCGGCAGAACCGTCTGGGAGTTTATCTAAAAAATCTAATTTTGTACTCAAAGACTCAAAACCTATACCCTTCAGTCTATTAGCAATCACGTCTTGTCTTGCAGGTCGATCGTTAAATTCATTAATCGAATCAATAACACTCGATGTCATCGCATCTTTAAACGAATCCATATCAAATTGATACTGCATTTCAATAGGCTTTACTTCGCTACTTAAATTTTTCAATTTTTCATTAATTGGATCAAGCAATCCCTGCACGGTTTTTTCATATTCTTCCGCTTTGAATCTAAGGGAGGAAAAATTATCTATTTCGATTTGAAGTCTCTGATTTTGCAATTTATCACTCGCGATTTTTTCTTCGATCTGAGCAATTTTTTCAGCAGCATTCCCAATGTCAGCAAGATTTTCTTCAGAAAGACCTTTGCTTTTCAAAAAAGCACTGAGTTGTTCTTTGAGAGCTACAATTTCTTCAACTTTATCATCCTCAATTGTCTGCGCTTCCTGTATGGAAGAGTCATCAATCGTTTTTTGTATATTTTCACCAATTGATTTCAAAATGACGTCTATTTGTTTTTCGTAATACTTTAAATCACCGCTTTGTTCGTTGTCCGGGCGTGAATATTCACTAACTATATCTTGAAATTTCTGCACGATTTCTTTAAAACGTATTTTCCCACTTTTCAATTCCTGCAACTCTTTATTCAGAGAGCTTAGTTGGGAATTAATGGTTTTATAAATTTTATTTTCAACTGATTTTACAATTTCATTTTGCGTTTTAAGGTCTTTAGCGTTTGCCACAATCTCTAAGCCGTACGCATATTTTTCTTTTACTACTTCTATTTGCCGTTGCGTTATTTCAGAAGCATCTCCAACAGCCTTTAGTTTCAAAGACATTTCATCTTTTGAATCCAATTTTCTCAGACGACTAAAAATCGCAGAAGTTAATCTAGAATGTTCAGAAGCAAATTGTTCTATTTCATTTTGCTGCAAAAACTCAATTGCATTTGAGTCAGAAATACCTTGAATATTGACACACGAGTCAATACTTGTACCTGCTGGGAAAAATGAAACTTTTTTAAAAAAATCCACACTTCCAGGAGACACTTTTTCATGCAAAATATTTAACAATGTACTTTTGCCAGTACCACGCCCCCCAATCACACAAGTAAAAAAAGGACTGAATACAAATTCGTTTTCTCCCTGAAAGCAAAAACTATCGGATTCTTTGCCTATCAACAAACTAGTATCCGCAGGAAAAGACATTTGCACACTCTTTATTTGCATTGGAGGAGCTAACGGCTTGTCAGAATTTATTTCTACACGTGTCGGATATTCAAATACCGCCTGCCTCAGTCCTTCGAACGTTGGCTCAGCTTTAATCCAAGTAAAACACTTGCCAAGCCTATCTTTGTCTGTAGATGCTGAATAGTGATGCGCGTCACTGCAATCCAACAACCTACTATTTACAAAACTAGATTCAAGTGATGTCTGTGCCCGTTTTGCTAAATCTACCGTTTTAGAAGAAATAAACACTAAATCTGCACCATTAATAATTGTTTTTTTATCGGCAATCGATTGGTCAGTCCATTTAATGTCAGCCCATTCGGTCTTCCCTACAGCAGTAAGGAAATTTCCCCTAAAACATGATTTGAGAAGCAATTTTTTTATTTCGGCTAGATTCAGGCATAAATTATTAAATCCCTCTATTATTGGAGCATCGTAATTGCGTCTTTCGGCTTCAGGGACACTTTCGATTATCTTATTACCCAAGTCTTCAAGACTTTGGCGTGTTGGCGACGCTAACCATCTACCCGATTCTCGAATTGATGAATATTTTGGAGTAAGCTCATATTCTGTACAAAGTCCAGTTAAAAACTGTTCTTCAATGGTTTGAGAGGAAATTTTATCTGAAAATATTACATGATAATTTATCTTGCTTAGATTACTCAGACTTCCACCAAATTTATCTATACGAAACTCAATAACCGGGAGTAATAATTTAATGTTAGGCAGTCTACCTTCATCTTTTGCCTCGCAAACCTTCTTGTAACCATCCAAAAAAATATAATCATTAATACCAAGAACTTTGAATTCTGGAGGTAGCTGGGCAAGCTCTTTAATAAATTTGTCCCAAGCATCATCACTACCGTAATGATGTATAAGCGAATCGGGCGTGTGTACATGCAAATCCCACTTTGACCACGACGAACCTTTTTTATCATAGATTTCCGACATTGGACTTATCCCCCTTTTATGACATGACCTGCATACCATACTGTACATCATTACGGATGACTTGTTTTGTCAAATGACCTACTTGGTTTCGTTGTGCTCATGTTTTAGCCAATGCTTCAAAATCAGGGGCTTCACGCTGCGGGATCAACAACCATGATTTTCAATTCAACGCCGATAGCATGGGCAATTCGGCCCAGTGTGTCGATGGTTGGATTGGCATCAGGATCATTTTCAAGCCTAGACAGTCGGGCCTTGTCGATCTTGCAAACTGAACTCACATCTGACAGGCTCAAACCTTTGTCCTGACGCTTGGCTTTTAATTCCTGCATGACCTGTTGCAAGTAATCATGCGTTTCAACAGCAACACGGCCACGGGATTTGATGGCCTGCATGTCATCTTGCACCTCATCACGGATAGCTTGGTGACGCTTACGCTCTGCGGGTGTCAGCTTACGGTTGATTGTCTTCCTGATTGTGGGCATGGTTCAATCCTCCAAATCAAATGCGGTGATAGGCAGCACCGTGATATTGTCTTCAATCAATTCATACACCACTGCAAGCGCCCTGCCTGCATTCGTCCGACCAAACGCAATACATCGGCCTGATGATCTACTGTGTTCCACCTTGGCAGGATGCATAATCACGTATTCAGCTTCTGACGTGGTAACGCCATGTTCGGCCAGATGGTCAATATTCCCGCCTTCGCTACGGTCCCAAACAATGTCATACCACGGCATAAATCCAACTCCCCGTCTATTGTTATATATTACAACTCGTTGTAATTAAAGTCAACGAAAATTGTAAAACTGATATTACCCTTTAAAGGGGGTAAAAGTAAGGGTATTAACTCTGATTCAATGACTGTAATACAATCATCCTTGCTCATCGGTGATGAATGCTAACACAGCCTGTTTCTGATTGGGGGACAACCTTGGCCATGCATGAAGCAGAACTGTTAGCTCTGGGTGCTCCTGAACCAGCCTTGCAGCCTCTTTAGCCCAATATCGCGCCCCATCAGATTTTGAATTTGCCGTAACTATTGTATTTAAAGACACTTGCGAATATTCACCGCCGGTCTTGAAAACCGGCGTAGGCCTCGGTCTACCGTGAGTTCGAATCTCACTCTCACCGCTTTCTTGTAAATATCTCCCACATAATCACTTAGGTTTTTCATAAAACCCCAGCTTATGCGGGAGATATTTGCATTTATGGCTAAACAGAGACGTTTAGGTAAGCCTGATTTGAGACGATTGCTAGGCCAATTGAGCCGAGTGTCTCAAACGCAGTTTTGTGTGGTGACTCTTCAAAATCAAAGCACCGTCTGAATGATTGCTGGCATGGCTGGTCTGAATCCGCCTTTATCAGTAAGCTGTGATCCATTGTTGACCGCATTCATTGGAAGATCACATGATGGCCAAGGCACGCAAGAAAACATCCGCAGAAATCAAGGCGGACAAGACCGATATCACTGCCAACTGGGCTAGCCTGACGTGGAACGACCTGGAACGCTGGTCTGACAGCCGCAGTGTGCAGCGTGGTCGGATTTATCAAAAGCAGGGCCGCGTCAGCGACATGGGAATTACGTCGGACGGACAACTACTAGCGACGGTCGCCGGCACACAGCGTTATGTGGTGTCGGTCGCGTTGACGCAACATCGAAAAAACGCTGACAAACCTAAATCGCAATGCACCTGCCCCGTGGGAGCCAGTGGCTGTAAACATGCGGTGGCTGTCGTGGTCGATCTGCTGGAAAAGTTGGCCGACGGTCACACGATTTCGACCGTGTCGCTGACTGATCGGCGGTGGGACATTCTGGCGTACGAAGATGTCGACGCAGAGGATGTGTTGGATGACCTGTTGGATAATGCTCAACAGGCTTTTGTCTCCGTAAAAACCAGTGACAAGACTACGCCCCTTGATCAGGTTCTGCCGCGCACGCAGTGGAACGAAAAAATCAACGCCTACATCGGTCAGAAAAGCCATCATGAATTGACGACATTCATGATGACCTTGGTGGAGCGGTTCCCCGAACTGCGTGAGGAGTTTGTCGAACGCATCCTTCTGGAACAGGGCTCAGGCGATCAATTGCTCAAGGAAACTCGCAAGGAAATGCGTCGCGTCACCAAGGAGGTCGGTTGGCAGAATCACTGGAACAGGGAAGGTTACACGCCCGACTACAGCAAGCTCAAGCACAAACTCGAACGGCTCGTCGAGATGGGCTACAGCAATCAGGTCGTCGCGCTGGGCCGCCAGTTGCTGGGTCGTGGCATGCAGCAGATCGAGCAATCTGACGATGAAGGTGAAACAGCTGCGGAATTATCCGAGTGTTTGGTGGTCGTCTTTGATGCGTTGTTTCATACATCCTTATCAACAGCGGACAAGATCAACTATGTCATCGACGCATGTTTGCAGGATGGTTACGAGGTCATCGGCGATGCGATCGATCCCGTGCTTGCTTCGGGACAACCTCAGGATTGGGCCACGGTAGCAAACAGGTTGCGTGCCCAACTCGACGAGCTTCCAGCCGGTAACAAACGCAGTGACTTTTCCCAAACATACCACCGCGATCGCGTCAGTGACTGGCTGCTTCGCGCCTTGGAGCATGCCGGCCAAAAGGATGCCTTACAGAGCGTGTATGAAGCCGAAGCTCGTGCGACGTGCAGCTACCAGCGGCTGGTGAGTTACCTGCTTGAAAAAGGTGATGACGAAGCGGTTCATCGCTGGGCCTGCGAAGGCATCGAACAAACTCGCGAGAAATGGCCCGGCATCGCGGCATCGCTGGCAGGTTCATTGTGTGAATTGGCTCGCCTGAAAAAGCAATGGAACCTTGTCGCATCACACGCGGCTTATGCGTTTTTTGACAGACCCGACCGTCAGACTTTCAACAACCTGTTGACTGATGCGCGCAAGGCAAAGTGCGTTCGGCAGGTCCAAGCGATGGCCATATCCTTTCTTGAAACCGGGCAATCACCGATCAAGGCGACGCGAGATCGCAACGATCATGTGAAGCTGACCCTTGATGCTGCCTGGCCGCTACCGGTTCCTGAGTATCTGCAAACGCTTTGGCCCAAGGAATCGCAGCAGCCATATTGGGATGTGTTACTGGACATGGCGATTGCGGCCAAGCGTCCTAAGGATGTGCTGAATTGGTTTGATCGGATGACGGACGAGGTGCAGACTAAGTGTCAACCATGGGTCGGACTCGACTGGCATGGGCGCGTGGCCGATGCGGTCGCCCAATCGCATCCCCAGCGGGCGTTTACCATCCGTCAGCAACAACTTGAAGCAATACTGCCTCAGACCGGTGTCCGCGCGTATGAATCCACTGCGGCCTGTCTGCGAAAAATCAAGCCGCTTCTGGTTTCATTGAATCGATCTGACGAATGTGACCAGTTATTGGTTGACATTCGTAAGAAATACAAAAACCGTCCGCGATTCATGGAGATTCTAGACCGGTTCGACGAACAAACCATTCTGCTAGCGCGCAAGACACGACGCACAGTGCGGTGATGGTTTCTGGCATTGCAGGGGCTCTCGAACAGAGCAAGATATTACCCGGCAACATGCAAACTCCCGACAGGATAGGGTGTCAGTTTGCGTGACCGGTAGTAGTTCACTTGTGAGCTACAGAGACGGATGAACATGGTCCACATTCCGCCCCGACCGAATATTGCGGCCGTCTCTGTTTTTGTAAGATGCGATTTTTCAAACACTTAGGAGTTGCTTGTTTTGGATATCTTTTCGTATACCATGAGTTCGAATCTCATATCCTCCGCTTACACGTAAAGATCTCCCACAGAAGCACGGTGGCTAACACAAATTAGCCCGTTTCTGCGGGAGATCTTTGAATTTTGGGCTAAACAGAGACGATTAGATAAGTTTGATTCGAGACGATTGTCACGCCAATTCGGCCAAGTGTCTCAAACGCCTATTTCTGTGGTGACTCCATGAAATGGATTGAATAGAAACATTTAGTTCGTCAGAGATGTGATTCAGCAAGATGCTCAGGAGACTGGTATCTGATCCAGTCGCAGGTAAGCAACCTGCTTTTTCCAGTCAAGAAAATTCGCAGTTTTGATTATATCTTGAAGTGTGACACTCGAAGGCAATTGGCCACTCAAAGCCAGATGCAAAACGCGTGGGCTTAGTTGTGTCAGTGGCAAATATTTGTGAACCATGCTTTTTGAAACACCCATGTGCCTAGCCAATCTGATGGGCGATCCATCATGTTTTGCTAATTCTTGATGCCAGTAATTAGCTTGCCCTATCGCATGAACAATATGATTTTTAGGCTCAGGATTCTCAGGCATGAAGAGATCATGTCCATCGGGCGAAACAATGATGCGCCTGTGATCCAATTTCTTGATCTGTATTTTCAACGACAGCGTGATCTGCTGGCCGCGCTTCTCAATGTCAGGTTGGTATAAACACGTTGGTAGATTGGTTTCTGGGGTCGTCTGCTCATCACTGAGTTCAATAGGTAACTGCATTTTGTAAGCTTCGATTTGCACGGTGTTGAGTTGGATGGTGAGCTTGTCAGTTGCCAAGTAGATGGTGTCAATGAACTGTCGTAACCAGTGATCTCGAACCTGAGATTCTTGCATATGTAGTTTGTTGATATCTTCGTATTGTTGAAGATGGTTAAGTAGTAAAGCCTTGACCAAATCATCAAGATGAGCAGCATTGATCGTTTTAATTGAGCAATTTTTATAGCCTTGTCGAATGGCTTTTTGACTGACATAGTATCTGAGAGTCGTTTTTTGCCCCCAGGATTTTTTGATGGGCGATGCACAGAGCTTGGGCTCATTGCTGCATCTTCATATGTTCGGAGTTTGCCTTTGAGTAGGTATGGATGTTTCCATTTGTGTCGCGTTTGGCGGTGTTGTGTATCAATAGCTTGCTGTACCTGATCCCAAAGCTTCCGGGGGATGATGGGTTTGTGTTTGCCGGGCCAAACGTGTTGTTTGTGGGTGATCTTGCCAATGTAGATTGGGTTGGTGAGGACACGGTAGAGGTATTTAGGCGTGAGGGGTTTGCCGCCATGTGTGATGCCTCGAGTGCTGGTCCATTGTTTGGTGGTATGACCTTGGGCATTCAAGTGGTCAGCTAAACCCAACAGTGATTGTCCCCCCGGAAATTCCAGATACCCCTGAAAGATGAGGTTCACCAGTTTGGCATCCTCAGGAAATTCCTGTAATTCCTTGTTCACAGCCTTGTATCCTAATGGCGGCTGCCCTGTGACCCACAGGCCTTTTTTCTTGGTTGCTGCAAGTTTGTCGCGAATACGTTCGCTGGTTACCTCCCGTTCAAACTGTGCAAAGCTCAGCAACATATTTAACGTTAATCGACCCATGGAAGTCGTGGTATTAAATTGTTGCGTAACGGAGACAAAGCTGACGTTGTGTTCATCAAAGAGTTTCATCAACTGTGCAAAGTCATGCAGTGATCGGGAGAGACGATCGACTTTGTAGACGACGATTACATCGATGTTGCCTAGCTTGATGTCGTCGATGAGTTGTTGGATTGCAGGTCGTTTAATGTTGGCACCTGAGTATGCACCGTCATCGTAGTGCGTGTCGATGACCTGCCAGCCTTCGTGTTTCTGACTACGGATGTAGTCCAATCCCGCTTCGCGTTGAGCGTCCAGCGAATTGAATGCCTGCTCCAGACCTTCTTCATGTGACTTACGGGTGTAGATCGCACAACGCCGTGGTGGGGGTTGGGAACTTCCGGGGGTG
>JAESSU010000479.1 GCA_016763955.1 Phycisphaeraceae bacterium
CGATGTACTCGCTTAATTTTCGGATACGTGGTGCCTTTCCGCCACGCACTTCACTGTTGATTTTTGAAATATTGAAGACATTGATATGGACATCACCTTGCCAGTCCACGCCGGGCATGAAGTTGTCGGCTCGTCGGATACCTCGACCATCTTGATAATTTTCACCCGTCACGATCAATGGTGGGTTCTGAGTAAACTCGCCGATCCCTTTAAACACATACTTGGGAGTGTTGGGCGTGAAGTCAGTAATCAGTTTGTTATAGATTGTCAGATTCGGTGCCAGCACAAAGAAATGTTTGATGCCCTGACTCTGATACAGGTACGTAATAAATGCACCCATCAGTCGCGTTTTACCTACGCCCGTTGCCAATGCAAAGCATAATGAAGGAAAATCCCTTTCAAAATCCTTTACTGTCGGAAATTCACTGCTGATGGCTTTAATCGCTTGCGTCAGATCAGCATCTTTAGCGAGCGAGACAATCTCGCAAACACGTTGAAGAATTTCCAACGATTCCCGTTGAGGGGAACGCAGACTCAGGCGATTACTAATTGAGTTAACGTGTTGGATCGTCATGATTATTTATTACCTTTTTCGTCGTTGCTTTTTTTCTGGTCTTCGAGCTTCTTGATTTCCTTGACCGCCTTGAGGAAATGTTTTTCAACCGGCGTCGGTTCATTTAAAATTCGCTGACGGTATTTTTCATATTCAGCTTGCGCTTTATCCAAAGCATCCTGATGACTGACCGAACCAGCATGAGTCAATAGCTCACGGCCTGTCATCTTGAGAAAATCATCCAGCCGAGTCACCCAATCCTTCATGGACATGGGTTGACGATTCAATGGCTGCAACTCCGCGAGTTCCAGATATGCCGTGACCATGCGGTTGAGCATTTCAAGCTCATCAGGCTTCAGATAATTTTTAGCCACCGTAATGTCAGACTTTCGGATGTTTTCACGAGGCCAGTTCGTCATCCCCATATGCGATTCATGGGCATCGGCACGCTCAACAATAATCTCTGCGGCTGTATGCCCGTGCGATGCCCAATGCAGTTTGTTTTGCACGACTTTGAAAAACGTTTGCGATAGCTCTGCCTTTGGATCGTAGTCCATACTCGTCGCATAGATGTCCAGCACCTTACGCCAGAAAACTTTTTCCGACGAGCGAATGTCCCGAATGCGGGCAAGCAATTCATCAAAATAAAGGCCACCACCGGCGTCCTTGAGCCGCTGGTCGTCCATGGCAAAACCCTTGACCAAGTACTCACGCAGCCGTTGTGTTGCCCATATACGAAACTGGGTTCCGCGCAAGCTGTTGACCCGGTAACCCACCGAGATAATCGCATCGAGATTAAAATGCTCGATCACCCGTTCAACCTGGCGATTCCCTTCATTTTGAACTGTTGCAAATTTCGCAACAGTTGAGGTCATCTTCAGCTCACCTGAATCATAAATATTTTTCAAATGGCGACTTATGCCCGACTTATCCACATCGAACAATTCCGCCATCTGTTGCTGCGTGAGCCAAAGCGTCTCGCCTTCAAAGCGGCACTGGATATGTGTCTGACCGTCTTGGGCCTGATAGAGTAGGAACTCTCCGCCCGGGTCTTGGGGGATAATGTCAGCCATGATTACTTACCTCCCTTTGCATCAGTCGTGTCCAGATCGAACAACATCGGGCCTGTGTTTTGATCTTTGTTCTTGCCAAACTTCCGGGGGCGGGCGGGTTTTTTGTGGCCTCCAGAGTCCGTATCTTTTGAAACTTCCGGGGCCGGGGGGGCAGGGAGGTTCTCGATTTCCAGTGAGTAATCGTCGTGTCCCCATTCGCACTTGGTTAGCACGGCCTTGGGAATCTTTTTGATCGTCAGATTCTCAAATTGACTGGCATCACATCGAAACGCACTGCAACAGATTAAGAGGCTGCGGTTGGGGCCGACCCCGTCGGACAGCTTGGTGAGCATGTCCTTACTCATAAATTGCGTGGTGACATAGATGAAATCGGCTTCGGTACTCTTTCCCTGCTGCCAGTACACCTGAGCATCGGGATCAAAGCTGAACCCTTCAAGTTTGCACATCGCCTCGGCAAGCATGGCGGCATTGAACGTGGGATTGATAATCGGATTGTCCCATTCATCGTTCACAATAAGCGTAGGTCCAAGATGGTAATAGCGGAACCCGCCACCGCCTTTCCAATCAACCGTTTTTGTGATACCCCCAAGGTCTTCGCCGTCAATGACTTTTTGCAGGCGCGGGATGATATGCGTGTGGCAATGCTCGCCAAGTTCGATCATGATCCAGCGACGACCCATCTTGTGAGCCACGGCACCCGTGGTGCCAGAGCCAGCGAAAGAGTCGAGGATAATGTCGTTGTTTTCAGTTGCAAGTGTTAGTACACGCCGAATCAATCTTTCTGGTTTAGGTGTAGAGAAAATATCAATCGAATTCAAAATATTAACTTCTTTTTTAGCTTCTTGGTTATTTCCAACATCATCATTTCTCCAAACGGTAGTAGCAACGGTGCCTTGCCGAACACTATCGGGAAATTTCTTTAGGCGAGGTGATTTATTTAAGCCTTTTGCACCCCAATATAAATTATTAGATTCAATATTAATTTTTGTCGAATCCTTATTAAATGCCCAGACACGATTATGGTTAGGCCAGATTTCTTCACCTGTATTAGGATTCAATATTGGATAGTATAAATTCGGTCTCTCCTCTTTAGATTTAGCACAAGTGTAATCAGAGGAAATCCACACACCCCGAGGATAATTGTCTGGATTTTTCATGTTTTTATTTTGCTTTTCACTTCTCGGCAGAAGTTTTGGTCTCCATAAAATTTTATTTTTTGCATAAACTAAAACATGATCATGATTATCACTTAACCATTTAGCATCATTTTGTGGCGAAGACTTCTTTTCCCAAATTACATTCGACACAAAATTATTCCGTCCAAACACTTCATCGCATAAAACTTTCAGATAGTGGCATTCATTGTCATCAATCGTAATCCAAAGAGAGCCATCTTCGGACAACAAACGACGAAGTAGTTCCAGCCGATCCCGCATTAACGACAGCCACAAAGAGTGTTCAACTCCATCGTCATACTGCTTGAAAGCCGACCCCGTGTTATACGGCGGATCGATAAAGATGCATTTAATTTTCCCTGCGAATTCCTGTTCGAGTGCTTTGAGTGCGAGGAGGTTATCACCAAAGATGAGTCGATTATCGAAAGCATCCTTTTCGTTAACGCGATGGTCAGCATGATAGGATTTGTCCGGGTCCTCAATAAGAATACGCGGCTCAAGCTGTGGCCGATTTTCCTTGCCGATCCATGTCAATTCCAAACGATTTATATTCTTGGCCATGCATGGCTCCTCAATTCTTACCTATCAATTTTTGCAACCCGGAAATAAACACACTGAAGCTGTGAGAGCGGGTATTGGTCACATTCAGATAGGGACCGATTGCCCGAGAGCCGGCTATTTTCTGATAGCGTTTGCCCGTGAGTATTTCAAGTTCTTCTGCGGCGTTGGCCAACGAATCCGGCGTTCTGTATTTGGCTTTATTCTGTTTGGCTGCCAGATTCCGTATATTCAAAGCCCGTTCCACGGCAGCTAGGTCCGCCAGATACCAGCTTTCAAGTTCATGGCAAGCAATACGCACAAGCGTTTTGGGTTTGCGTGCCTGTGTGCATTTACGAACCAACTCATTTTTCACTGTGCGACAGTCCGCAGAATCCTTATCGCGTAGGACAACGAATCGGGCCTCCGGATTACGATAGCCTTGAAGCCGCCGCACCATCTGCTTTTCTAGATCCTGTTTACCTTCAAAGACGATATAACGGATCGCAATGTTGTCGGAGCACAAACGTGGAAGCACTCCGCGGAGCATGGCTTCGGCAGATGATTCTTCAAGTAGAAAAACGAGTTCATTCATTGCGGATCAACTCCCCCGAAGAATCCTTGCTTCCAGAGATATCCCATCTGGTCACCCTCGGCCATGTAGTCACTGACCTGCTGATCTTCCGAAGCACGTTTGACGCTTGTATATCCTTTTTCCTTGACCAACCAGAACACTTCTTGAAGCTTGCAGGCATTAAGAAAATCCGGGGAATGTGTTGAGATAAAAACCTGGCCGCCTCGATGTGCATAATCCCGAAATTCTTCGGCCAGTTCCATTAGCAGTTTGGGATAGAGCTGATTTTCCGGTTCCTCGACACACAACAACGGGTGCGGGGACGGGTCATATAAAAGGATCAGGTATGCCAACATTTTGATGGTGCCATCAGACACATGACGCGCCATGAAAGGGTCTTTAAATGAGCTGTCCTGAAACTTCAAAAGCACCCGTCCTTCCTCGGTGATTTTAGCTTCGACATGAGAAATACCGGGCACTCGACTCTTGAGCCGATCGATGATTGTGTCGAACACCTTGCGATGCCACTTGTAGAGAAACTCCGTGACCAGTGCAAGGTTCTCGCCTTGTGTGGAAAGATGTTGGGCATGTCCGGCTTCCTGTTCGGAACGGGCGCGTTGAATATGAAAGTCCGAGACATGCCAATTGGAAATCAGTTCGCCAAGTGCCATGGCTGCGGGAAATTTTTTGAACTGCGCCAGTCCTTTGACCGCCAATGTATCAGCTGATTTAAGAACGTGATCTTCACGCTGCAAGTCCTGTTCATCGGTGACCTGATCGGGCTCATTGGTGACAGCTTGGCCTACTCCTTTGCGAAAGTCCAGAAAATGCCACGGTTGACCTCTGCTGCCGCGTCGATACTTGAGAAGTTCACGTTCGATATAGGGAGTGCCATCCTCTTCGTTGATCGCCAACGAATAGGTGATCAGAGGTGAGCCATCCTTTTCCCTAAATTTGAGTTCGATTTCGATAGGGCCTGTTGTATTGCGACTGCGAGCTTCAAGGAAACCTCGGCTGCCTCCAAGCTTAGTCAGAGCAACGTGAACATCTTCTGTCATAGCGTCTTTCAGAAATCCGAACACACTGAAGATGGTGGACTTACCGCTGCCATTTGCCCCAACTAGCACACACATTCGTGGGATGTTGCGAATTTCAGCATCTTTGAATGCCTTGAAATTTTTGAGTTTGATTGATTCTAGTTTCATGTGGTGATGTCCTTCCTGAGTCCCAAACCTTACGTGATCATCCACCTAATGGTGAACAGGGTTTGGACCGTGTTACTTTGCGTTAATTGCTTTTCAATCTTACCAATCAATTCCTCTCGCTGCATATCGATGGCATCCTGTGCTTCAAAGAGTTCACGGCGTTTACCATTACGGCGGTGTTCTAGATCACGCAGTTGTTTTTGGAAGGCTAGTTTATCCTGTAACGACTGAGACAGCGCAGAAGTACGCCTAAGTTCCCGGATGCATTTGTCGAGTTCTTTGAGTTCATGTTCCAGTGACAGCTTCAGGTCTTCGCTCCAGCGGTCGAGCTTGTTGACTTCCTCATCAAAGAACTGGCCGTTGCGGTTTTCGATTTCCTGCAAACGGGTCTGAATATTGCTCTGACGTAAAGAAGCCATATCCGGAGCGTTAGAGACTTCAGAGCCAACCACGGCAGGCAGGGACAGCAGCTTAGCGCAGAGTTCTTGATCTAATGGCTGATCCTGATCGGTGCGGGCAGCAAAGATCAGAAATTCATCAACCTGCACAGCGGAAACGGTCAATTTAGAAATTTCCAGCCAACCTGACTGGCCGACGAGGGGCTCGATGATACTGATCTTGGAACGGTGTTGGGTGTAATCCAAGGTCAAATGGGCGGCAGGCAGCTCACGGGCAATGGCTTGTTCGATGAGTTTTAAGGCCAACGGGTGATCCGGGCGGTAGAAATGCTCATCGGTTTGCTGGGCGACTTTCCAATCAAGGTTGTACCAGCCTGCGGGGGCATCGCTGCCGATATAGTTAAAACGCAGGGTTTGATCATCAAACTGCGTGGTGTCTGGCAACTCTGACCGGGTTAAATCCATCAACCACATTTCACGCAAAGATTTGAATTCGTGCGTGAGCTGATTTCGCAGCTTCAGCCGTGTGCGGACTTCCTCATCAAAATGTTCAAGTAAAGCCTGATTGGTGGATGCCATGCGGGATTGAATTTTTTCATCCAACTCAGCCTGCAAAGTATCAAAGGCAGATTGAATTTCCTCATTGGTTCGGCAGTTCTGATAAACCTCAGCAATGCGGCGTTCAATGTCCACGCCTGACTCCAATACGCCGAGCACTTCATCGGAAGCACCGAACACGCCATCAAAGAGTTTGAACTTTTCACTAAGCAGTTCAAAGACCCGCTTGTCAGCTTCGTTATGCAGGTTCAGGAAGTTGACGACGACAACATCATGCAACTGGCCATAACGGTGACATCGACCAATCCGCTGTTCGACACGTTGGGGATTCCAAGGCAGATCGAAATTGACAATCAATGAACAGAACTGCAAGTTAACGCCTTCGGCAGCGGCTTCGGTGGCAACGAGAATGGTGGCCTGCTCCTTGAAGCGATCCACGAGGGCAGCTTTCATATCAATAGCCCGTGAGCCGGTGATGTGGTCGGTGTTCTGATGTTGGGCAACCCATTGCTCGTAAATGGCTGCTTGGTGGGGATGGTTGTTGGTGCCGTTGATGGTAACAACTTGGCCATCATACCCATTGGCGTTGAGCAGATTATAGAGATACTGCTGGGTTTCACGGGACTCTGTGAAGATGACGGCCTTGCGGGCAGCGCCGAGTTCATGGGCTTTGGTAAAGGCGATTTTCAATGCTGGCAAAAGCTTTTCACCTTTGGCATTGTGACCGATGCCCGATGCCATGTCAGCATATTGACGTATCTCGGCTAGTTCTTCCTTGAGTTCTTCAGGGTCAATTTCAAGGTCTAACTGTAATGGGGTAGAGACATCTTCCAACTCATCGGTTAATTCATCAATGCCTTCCAGATCATCATCATCAAACAAATTCAGATCATCACAGAGATTTTCCAAACGGTCTGCCAAACGGCGGAGTGTGCGAGCAATGGCAAAGGTGGATGAAGACATAAGCTTCCGCAGAACCATTGTGATGAGCATCCGTTGGCCAGCGGGCAAAGCATAGAGCACCTCACGTTGCAAATACAGCGTAATTCGATCATAAAGATCACGCTCGGCATCCGTGGGCCAGAACTCCTGTGTAATGGGAATGCGATTGGTGAACGGCACGTATTCAGTCACCTGCTTACGCAACGTGCGTGTACAGACTGAGGCAATTCGTTGCTTAAGTAACAAGTTGCGAGTGTCATCATCTGCAACATTAATAAATTGGTCACGGAATGATGCGACATCACCAAAAACATGCGGATCAATAACGCTAACGAGACTAAAAAGTTCCAGCAGTGAGTTTTGCAAAGGAGTTGCGGTGAGCAAAAACTTAGGAGCGTTACCGACAGCATCGGCGATTTTATGAGCGATAGATTTTTTAGATACGGGACTGTTGATTAACCGTGTTCTAGAGCGATGAATATTGCGCATTCTATGTGCTTCATCAATCACGACAGCATCCCAAGGTATCTGCGATATTTCAACCTCTTTCAAGGCTGCAAAGTTGTACGAGCAGATGACCACTTTATCGAGTTGGTTGAAAGGGTTGCTAACACCTTCCTTACGCATGCGGTTGAAGATACGAGAATCCAGCACTTCAGATTGCAGGTAGAACTTTTCAATAAGCTCCTGTTGCCACTGATTCCGGAGCATGGCCGGGACAATGATCAGGATACGGCGGCGGCGTTCGGCCCACTTCTGTGACAGAACAATGCCAGCTTTTATGGTATTACCCAAGCCAACTTTGTCAGCTAGGATCGCACCGTTGGTGAAAGGTGAACGTAGTGCAAAGAGTGCAGCATCAATTTGATGTGGATTCAGATCGACTCGAGCATTAGCAATTGATCGCGACAACGCAGCGATATCACCGCCAGAACCTTGAAGTGTCAAAGCGTGTGCCCAATACTGACTGTGATAGGGTGTTCCCATTTAAGCTTTCAGAGCAAATTGATCATCGAAGATCACTCAGTGGAATCAGCGTTCCGCCCTATTTTCAATTTTGATGCTTGTTCGTCCCAGAGATTGATCTGCTACACACTGATATATCCCGGAAGAAAACAACAGTCACTATTGTTAAGTCATGATTTTGCAGTTATTTCAATCCTTGTCAACAAGACGGTTTATGGACTAAGGGTAAAAGATACTCCGGCAGACCTGTGTTGCTAGATTGAGTTCTGTGTCATCTCGTATTCAAATGAATGTTTCAAAATCTGATGTCTCGCAAACTAGCAACGTACGGAGTGTTTCTTAGGTCAGTTCAAAGAAAATGGCCATTGCACATAAAACTGGTATTGACACTGGGTTTTTATACGGTACAGTTAACACAACAGAAGCCGATTACAAAGGAGCATAACGGTGGCAAGACGCATTGCAAAACGCAGTCCTGATAGTGACAAAACAAGATTTGAACTACGGTTCGATACTGATTTGTATCGAGAAATACAGAAAATTGCGGATGAAGCACAGATCAGCGTGAATCAATTGATGCAAGGAATTTCACGCTGGGCGGTCAAAACCGCTCATGTGGGTGAAGGGAAATTAGAAGGTGAAGGAACAAGTCAAGATATTACGACCACGCCACAACCGGGCTGTGTCTGGTTTGGCCGTGAATCTGATGTTGCAGAATACACAGACTCAAAAGGCGAACAAAATTTCTATCAAACTCCGCCTGAAATTTTCTTTAATTTAGATTTTACAGAACGTCATGTCGTGCGGGAAAACTTTCCAAGCCGCATCAAGAAAGGATAATGGGGAAAGCAATGACAACAAATCCAATTGACAAATTACTGCCACTAAAAGTAGTTGGCTCGCTAATCGGTGGTTTTTGCAAGCGGACCGTTCAACGGATGATACATGCAGGCGAATTGCCTGAGCCAGTTAAAGTCCGGGGACGATCATGCTTGCCTGAATCAGCTGTGGTCGATTATTTGAATCGCAAGAAAAAGGAGTCCGGGGCATGATCCAGAATGTTTTTCTAAAAAAAAGAGGTGTCAAAGCC
Source organism: Phycisphaeraceae bacterium (assembly GCA_016763955.1). Lineage (GTDB taxonomy): Bacteria > Planctomycetota > Phycisphaerae > Phycisphaerales > Phycisphaeraceae > UBA7800. Next base: position 9,072 of record JAESSU010000479.1, read on the forward strand.
AAGAATCCTAAATCCAAGCCGCATTACTATGGGCGGTACAAAATCGATGGCGACAAAAAGATCACGGAGGTCTCACTTCGCACCACAGACAAACGGGTTGCGGAACAAAAACTGGCCCTGATCGTCAAAGAAGCACAACAGGAACGTGCAGGCATCATTGCACCCAAGGGAATGCGACAAGCTGCGACCGTAACCGTGGCTGAACATCTTGCAAATCACGTTGCAGACTTGAAAGTCAAGGGGAGAGACAAGAAGCACTACGGCCTTGTCCAATCACGTATCACACGATTAATCGCTGAATGTGGCTGGAAACATTTGCGGGACATCACCCCTCAAAGTTTTTTGTCTTGGCGGTCCAAAGAAGAGAAGCTGTCAGCAAATCACTCAATGAGTATCTGAGTGAAATCAAGACCATGCTCAACTGGCTGATTAAGCAAAATTGCATCCTAGCCAATGCCTTAAACTGCATCGAAAGTGTGAGTACCGTCGGCAAGGAAACTTTCAAGCGTCGAGCATTAACCGATGATGAAGTCAGACGTCTACTTGAAGTGTCTAAAGTACGACGACCAATCTATCTTACTGCCCTGCTCACGGGGTTACGTCGAAAAGAACTCAGCAAGCTGATCTGCGAAGATTTCAAACTATACAACACCGACACCCCTACTATCCGGCTCCGCGCAGCCGTCACCAAGAATAAGCAACCCGGTGTAATGGGACTTCGAGAGGACTTGGCTAAAGAATTAAGAACAATCATTGCACCCGATGCCAAACCAACCGCATTGCCCTGGCGAGTCCCCAAGCCTGAGACAGTAAAGCGTGACTTAATTACAGCAGGCATCGAGCCTGTTGACGCACGGAAACGGCGTGTAGACCTTCACGCCTTGCGACACACCTTAGCAACCAACCTAGCCAAGTCTGGCATCTCTCCACGCACCGTAATGGAAGTCATGAGGCATAGCGATATGCGGTTAACGATGAAGGTCTATACCGATGAGGGGTTACTACCGACTGCTGAAGCTGTTGAGGGGCTTCCCCGGTACATGGACATGCTGAGCAATGTGACCACGCAAGATGTCAAAATCTGTCCACAAAAAACTGAAATTTGTCCACAAACAGGGGTCTTAGAAGGTCAAGCCAAGTCACAGTCTGTCGCAGATGTGCAAAGTCTAGAAACAACAAAAGCCCTGAAAAATCAGGGCTTTTGTCAAGGCTTGTCGCAGTCTGACATCTCGTGTCATCCTGTCTTACAAAGCGAGGGTGACGGGATTCGAACCCGCAACCTCTGGATCGACAGTCCAGTGCTCTAACCAATTGAGCTACACCCCCGTGTTCTCAAAACTGCTAAACAGTTGGGAGATGCGATAATTTAAGGATTTCAAAACATTTGTCAAGTTGACTGCCTGATTTTGGGTGTCCAAATGGAACTTTTTTTCTTTTTCACACCAACACTAAACCTATGAAGCAATGAAGGTTAATGGGTTAAGAGAAATAACAAGAACACACGATCTCATGAAGCATTTAAGTTTATACGTCTATTGAATAATCTTGGGCACCTGCTGTTTATCTGTCCCGCTAGCACATATTGCATCATTATCTGCCACCCCCGGCCACCCGGAAGTGGCCCGAGATCATTTCTAGGAGGAATTTCGAGGAAATTCCGGGGAACCCGCGGGAATCTGTGGACGCAGCTTCCGGCGGCTTGTCTGCAATCCATCAATTAAAAGACTGACGGGGTACTAGGTATCACTTTATCCCCATTCATCAAAAAAAAGCACCGGCAATAACCGGTGCTTTTTAAAATCGTTCTATTGAATCGTGAGCTTGGGTCTATTGGCTCACATCCACATTCACCTGCACCAACTTGGCCTGCTGGATGACCTGTGCCTGCTCGTCATCCAAGTAATCGCTGTGACAGACTGCTTTGCCTTCTTCAGCACCAACGCCCTTCTGGGTCTTGCTAGCGAGCTTATGGATCTCATCCGGTGAGAGGTGGCCACGTTGCTTGAGGATTTGAGCCTGTTCGTCGGTTAGTGCACCGCTTTGTTGAGCTTTTTCCCAGGCGTAGGATTCATCTTTGCCAGAGAAAAACTCGTTAATTTCTTTGCTAATTCGGACAGAACACCAATCGTGGCCGCACATCGCACAAAAGTCCGTATCGACATCAAGGTCTTCATCGTGATAAGCACGAGCCACATCAGGATCAAACGAGAGATCAAAATGCTTCTGCCAGTTCAATGCTGCACGGGCTTTGGTCAGTTCATCATCACGATCCCGTGAGCCGGGGATGCCCAGAGCGATGTCCGCAGCGTGTGCGGCGATTTTGTAAGCCACACAGCCTTGCTTTACGTCATCCTTCTTAGGGAGCCCTAGGTGTTCCTTGGGCGTGACATAACAAAGCATTGCTGCACCATGATATGCAGCAGCGGTTGCGCCGATGCAACTGGTGATATGGTCATAGCCGGGGAAGATGTCAGTGACCAATGGGCCAAGGACATAAAACGGCGCACCGTGACAAAGCGTGCGTTGGAGCTTCATGTTGTATTCAATTTGATCAAAAGGCACATGGCCGGGGCCTTCGACCATGACCTGCACACCCTTTCGCCAAGCACGTTCGGTGAGGCGACCGATTTCTGCTAGTTCGAGTAATTGCAGGTCATCGGTTGCATCTGCAAGACCGCCGGGGCGACAGCCGTCTCCGATACTAAAGGTCACATCATAACTACGGAGAATGTCACAGATTTTTTCCCAACAGGTGTTGGTTGGATTTTCTTTTTGGTGGGTAATCATCCATTTGGCAAGCAGTGATCCGCCACGAGAGACTAGGCCGATGAGTCTCTTTTGGGCAAAAGGTAAGTGGGCTTTGAGCAGACCTGCATGGACGGTGAAGTAGTCAACGCCTTGGTTGGCTTGATGCTCGATGGTTTCGAGGATCGTTGTTTCGTCGAGGTCTTCGAGCTTGCGGCCAATGATCATTGAATAGATTGGCACGGTGCCAATGGGAGTCGTGGAATTTTCGATTAGTGCTTGACGGCAGGCATCTAAATCTCCGCCGGTCGATAAGTCCATAACGGTGTCTGCGCCCCAGCGTTCTGCCCATTGCAGTTTTTCGACTTCTTCATCCGTGCCACTACTAACAGGCGATGCGCCCATATTGGCATTGATTTTGGTCTTCGATGCACGACCAATAGCCATGGGGTCGAGCTTATATTCTAGATGCTTAACGTTAGCGGGGATGACCATACGCCCTGCGCCAATTTCATCACGAACTTGTTCGACGGTCAGATGCGGTTCACGTTCAGTGACGCGAATCATCTGAGCGGTGATGATGCCAATGCGGGCACTTTCAAGTTGGGTAATGGGATGAAAATCAGCAGGCACGGTGGTGCTTCGGAAGCTGCCATCTGCTTGTTTAAAGGTGATTGTTTTAGTGCCCGCATTGACTGATTCACTTGCAGCAGCTTGGACTAACTGTGTGTTCCAGCCTTGGGGCAAAAAGTCCCACGCAGTCTTGGAAGAAGGCTTGGGCATGCCCGGGGTATCCGGTGAACTAAACGTCAGCGGCCCGCCAATCTCAGGACGGTTGGCAAAACTGCCGGGCGTGGTGGCTTGCGATTCAATGCCGGGATTCCCACCGATGGCTGGGTAGGTCCATGGGCGGTCTTCAGAAGATGCGGTATCAGTAGGTTTAATCATGGCCAAGGCTCCTTGCGGTTAAATACGGGAAAGACTGCAAGGTCGGCCATAAAAAATGGTCGCTTCCCTACGCAGCCTGCCGTATGGCGACAACTGGTCAGGTGCAAAGGGTTTGTTCTCAGCCCCCCCCCGGAAGTTTCCTATGGTGCCAATTAACACTGGGGAAAACTTCCGGGGGGGAACTCCAACCAGAACTTCCATCGTGACACTGAAGCACAAAGGAAACTTCCGGGGGGGGCACCCCTAGCGATGGGGTGAGTATAAGCTACACTCACTGTAATCACAATGTCTAACATGCAAACCATCACAGCTATCAAACCCACACTCCGGGATCCCACGCGCTGGTCGATTAAGGTCGGGCGTAAGTTTGTGGGTGCGCTGCCTCAGGCAGAAATTGAAGAGTTGGGGCTAAAAGTCGATACGCCTTGGACTGCGGAACTGATGCAGCGGGTGGATCGAGCTGCTCAATATGACAAGATTTATCGCTCTGCTATTTTTCGTATTGGCAGGCGGATGTACAGCACCGCGGACCTTGCTAAAAAGCTCAAGATGTCCAAGTATCAGCCGACCCCGGAAATTGTCGCACAGGTCATTGAAAAATGTCAGTCACTAGGATTACTTGATGACCAAGCATATGGCCGAGCGTTGATTCATGACATTCAACTTAGCAGACCCGCAGGCCCTAGATTGCTCCAAACCAAGCTCATGCAAAAAGGGCTTGACCGATCACTTATCGAGCAGCTCATCCGTGAGACCGAAGGTGATCGTGATGACTTTGAAGCAGCGATGGGAATGGCTCAAAAAAAGTGGCAATCACTGGCACGTTTGCCCATGCAAAAAGCTCGCCAGCGACTCTATGGCCAACTTGCACGTCGGGGCTTTGAGATGAGTACTATTTCGCGCGTGATGGAAAATTTGGATTGGAATTCACTCGCAGATGCGTCGGAAGACGAGTGGGCTTAACGTTTCGAATCTCAATGCCCCACTGCCATGCGCACCAGTCGGTCACATAGCTCAGGCAACGTCAAACCATTGTGATGTGCAGCCATCGGCAAAAGCGAATGACTCGTAAACCCGGCCAAGGTATTGATCTCCAAAATCCACGGCTTGTGATCCTTATCGAGCATCACATCCACGCGAGCCAGATGACGACAACCCAACTCGCAAAATGCTTGCAAAGCACACCATTGCACCTTTTTCAACACCGTTGCAGGCAAATCAATCTGATCTGGCCCCATGCGATACTCCGTGTCATTACGGTCGTACTTGGCATCGTAATCGTAAAATTCAGTGGCTGGCACAATCTGAATCACCGGCAAAGCATGATAACCATCACGCCCATAACCGGGCGTTCCCAAAATCCCTACCGTCAATTCAGGACCTTCAATAAACTGCTCCACAAGCACCTTGCCATGACGCTGATGAATCTGCTTCATGGCTTGGGAAACTTCTTGATCAGTCTTA
>JAESSU010000480.1 GCA_016763955.1 Phycisphaeraceae bacterium
ATCAAGGGGTAATCGGGTTAGTCGCTTCTCGAATTAAAGAACCTTTCCCAAGGCTTGCGTGTGTGGGGTTTGCGGGACTTCTTTTTTGTCAGGGAGCGATTAACATTTCCATGACGTTAGGGGTGTTACCTATTACGGGGGTGACCTTGCCACTAATTTCATATGGGGGCTCAAGTCTCGTGGCCACGTTTTTGATGGTGGGATTGGTGATGAACTTTGCGACACGCTCACGGTTGACACTGGTTCGTCCGAGTTTTGAATACGATAATGCGGATGCGATATTTCAGTAGGGTGGCATCTCTGTGGCTAAGTTCCAGATGTGATGTTTTGCGGTTACACTATTGATCTATGCAATACACGATCCCCCCATTCGTCCCACAACAACTTACTGCCCTTGGCGTTGAGCTTAGCGATGAGCAAATTCAACTGATGGCCGCCTATCTGCATTTGATGTTAGAGACGAACAAGCAATTTAATCTCACCGCGATCAAGGAACCGGATCAGGCTTGGCAGCGTCATATCGTTGACAGCCTGACATTGGTGCCCGGTCTCGTTGAATGGCCGCAAAACAGCACGCTCATTGATGTGGGGACAGGCGGAGGTTTGCCAGGCATTCCGATTGCCATTGCATTACCTCATTTGAAAGTGACTTTGCTGGAAACCACAGGCAAGAAAGCTCGGTTCTGTCAGCAGGTTGTGGACACGCTTGGACTTGAAAATATTACGATCATCAACAACCGAGCGGAAACACTTGGGCAAAATAAACTCTACCGCGAAAGTTTTGACATGTCAGTGAGTCGAGCGGTGGGGCCCATGCGGGTACTGCTTGAATTTATGATGCCCTTGGTGAAGGTTGGCGGCTGGGTTTATGCCCTTAAAGGCCCTGCCGTGGAACAGGAACTCGTTGATGCCGGTGATGCACTTTGCACGCTTGGCGGCGGCGAAGTGGTGGCTGTGGGAGCTTATCCTGAAGGTGTCGATAATCAGAGTGTCATCGTTGGAGTTGAAAAAGCAGAACGGACGCCTAAAGAATATCCAAGGCTTCCGGGGATTCCCAAACAGCAACCGCTGTGAGTCATCTAAAAACATTTACATTGATATAAAAAAACCGACCGATTCGCCTTAGGCTTGTCGGTCGGTTTTTATTTATTGTGATCTCACAAGGCGTGATAATTACAGGCTCGACGAATTACGGCTTGCGTTTTCGTCTGGATCCTTAGGCAAGTGTAAGCCACATTCCTGACGTTTACCGCCAAAGCGGGTGTCTCGTTCATCGCCATCGTCTGCTGAGACTGGGCGTGATGAATGCCAGTCACCGACGCTCGCGTAGCCTTGCTCATGAAGCGGATGTTCAGGCAGGCCGTGTTCCTTGAGATAGAAAAACTTTTCTTTGGAAGTCCATTTGATAATGGGGTGGATTTTATAGATACTGTTTTGTAATTCGACGGTGCGAAGTGTGCTTCGGAACTGCGTTTGACGCGCCCCTAATCCTGCAATCCATGCTTTAACGCCAAGCTCCTTAAGCGCCCGTTGCATGGGTTCACCTTTGGTGTAGTCGAAATATTTTTGATAAGACGCATCATCTTCGTTTTTCCACAGTTCGCCATGTAAGGCTTCGATGTGACCTGTGGAAATGCGAGGTGAGTACCATTTGACGTTTAGGTTTAGCAAGGTTTCAAGCTGGTTTGCAAAGCGGTATGTGTCCGGCAACAAGTAACCTGTGTCAATGGCAATGATGTTTAAATTGGGGTGAATCTGTGAAACCAAATGCAACATCACCGCAGAGTTAATGCCAAAACTTGAGGTCATGGCACAGTCATCGCCAAAGGTGTCACTCGCCCATTGGATAATTTCCTGAGGACTTGCATCTTTGAGTTGTTCGTTGATCTGATCCAGATCCAACGGCACTGAAGTATTTGGGATATCTGTCATGGCAGTGGACACAGTAAGTTTCCTGTTATACGCATCGCGTCTATTTTGTCTGCGACGAAAACGTTTTAAAAGCCTGTAACAAGCCGCCGCATACGCAAGCTACAGGACAAGTTCATTGACGATTGGTCGTTCTAAAAAAACACAGAGATGTATTGTAGAACATAATCTTCAAGATTGCACGATTATTCCAAATGAGGAGATCAAGTGGGGGGATGTTAGCCTACGCGGTGTTCATTGGAGTCTGCAATCTTGTTCACAAGATCAAAAGTATTCCCTTATTGCATATAACTGAGCCTTGGAAGTTTGAAGCTATTTTTTTAACATAAAGGTCACGCAGATCACAAAGAAAAACAGTTTTTGGGGAGATTAGAAAGAGAACCTCAACAAAAAATGGCATCAAAACTTCGTGTCCTTTGAGGTCTTGGTGACCTTCGTGTTAAAAATATTGGCCTTACAAAAATCATAAAGGAAACGAAGAAAAAAAAGCCAGACCTGTACGTGGCGCGTTACAGGTCTGGCATGGACGTGTCAGCGAAAAACTGACGCGCTAAAATCAAAATGATTTTGTTTGTGTATCTTAGGCGTGAAGATCACTTCCGGTCAATAGCTTATAGGCATCTAAGTAACGACTTTTTGTTCGGTCGATTACTTGAACAGGTAGTTCGGGCCCAGGATACTGTTTGTTCCACTTGCCATCGGTGACGAGTTCTTCGAGATAGTTGCGCACGATTTGTTTGTCGAAGCTCACTTGGTCACGGCCGATTTGATAATCATCTGCGGGCCAAAAGCGTGAACTGTCAGGCGTGAGCACTTCATCAATAAGCATGATGTCGCCGTTTTCGTTGGTGCCGAATTCAAACTTGGTGTCTGCGAGAATGATACCGCGTTTCGCTGCATAGTCGTGTGCCATTTTATAAATGGACAGTGACAGATCACGGACTTTAATCATTAGGTCTTCACCGACAAGGTTGCTAGCTTGCTCGAATGTGACCGCTTCGTCATGTTCATCATCCTTGGTTGTGGGTGTGAAGATGGGCTCGGGGAGTTTTTCACATTGCTGTAAACCTTTTGGAAGATTAACACCGCAAACGCTGCCGACTTTTTGGTATTCCTTCCAGCCACTGCCGGTGATGTATCCGCGAACGATGCATTCGATTGGAATGACCTTGGCGATATGGCCGACCATCACGCGGCCTGCCAATGATTCTTTTTGCTCATCGGTGAGTCCTTGGACATCGTTTGCATCTGTTGCGATCAGATGGTGTGTCACTTGGTCGGCCATTTTTTCTTTGATCATGTCAAACCAGAATTTGCTGATTTGCGTGAGAATGATTCCTTTGCCTGCAATGCCGTTGGGCATCACCACGTCAAAGGCACTGAGTCGGTCACTGGCAATGATCAGTAACACGTTGGTCTGATCAGCGAGCTGTGCCTTGTAGATGTCGCGGACTTTACCTTGGCGTTTACCGGGTAGGGGTAGGTCAGATTTGAGAAATTCCTGATTGTACGCGGTCATTTGGACAATTCCTTGGTTGATTGGGGAAACCAAAAATCACTTTGTTGCAGTCATGAGTGTTTTGAGAATGCGATTGTATGCGGTAATGCGCAATGCGTCATCTGCATCTGTGGCTTGAACGTAGTTGGCACGGGGCATCGAAGGTGCTAAGAGAACCATCTGCTGACGCGGGCCGTATTTAATGCGTACGATTGAGAGATTCGAACTGGTGACACTTAGTAATTTTCCCACACTATCAACGGTAAATATTCGTTGAGAG
>JAESSU010000481.1 GCA_016763955.1 Phycisphaeraceae bacterium
CAGATCCCTCACTTTATTGAAACAACCAACCGCGATAAAAACAACTTACAAGACGCAAAGGACGCAGAGTTTAAACAGAAGAGAATCCGATTAAAAAAAACAAGAAAAACCCTCTATTTTTCGGGTCTCTACGATCTTTGCGCCTCTGCGGTAAAGAGTCTTTTAGTTTTTCAAAAGCCTCTACTGTCTAAAAGAATCAAATCCCAACGAGTCACACCATTGACGATTAAAACTTGTGCCTGACTTACATCGCGAAGACAAGTGCCACAAAGTCTTATGAATCGTCCGACGCGTATCATTCCCCTAAACGGATCGCAGGCTGGGTAAATCGCAATAACGAAGAATGCCTCGTAACATCAGTTCTTTAATCTGAGATGAATCGTATCGTCGGGCCTTGGTGATTTTCGCATAACTACCTAACCCGCCGACGACCTGAATTTTCTTGATACGAGAATCCAGCGGAGCCGCAAGTTGTGCATAAAGCCCTTCACGACCATGAGCATATAAATGAAGGCCCTCCGTCGTGAGGTTTGACCACTGCCCAATCACATCAATCGCACGCAGCACATCATACGCACGCAAGGCTGCCAGATCATCATCCATCCAAGTTAAGTCATCTTGAAGTTTGTGAAGCACACCATAGAACTGACGAGGTGAAGCCGCATTAAATGGATTGGGTTCTAAATGTCCACTTCCCGACACATCAACGACCAAAACCGCCCGCCCCGATTGGCACTGTTTTTGAATCCAAGTCCAATGAGTCTTAAGAGACATACACCCCTGATCCCATATCGCAAGGGTCACCGGCGAGGTTTTGTCCGCATGTTTTAAACTGCGAAACAACAAGCCCTCATTACAAAGATTCGGCTGACTAAACCAAAATCCTGCAGAGACTTGTAATTTGTTTACCGTCTTGTTCCATGCAATTCGTAAATTCAATGGGCAGGGCTGGCGATGCGCCATAACACGACGCTTTAACCATGCCTTAGTCTGTGATTTTGTTGCAGTTGGCCGCTGAGTGATTTCTTTGAGACGGGCAACATTTTCTTCATTGACTCCACGAGCACCTCGAATCTCACCGCGTACCTGACCAGACTCAGTACACCACAATTTTTTTTGTGGGAAAAGTTTCACATCAGAAGGTTTTATCCGAGTCTTGCCCAGAAGGTGCTTCGAAAAGAAATCCGCAGCAGCTTCGGCCAAGCGCGGGGTATAACTGTGGATCGAAGCATCTTCCACGAGATCGATATTCTTAGGCGTTTTACCCATCTTCCAAAAACGTTGGCATCGCTGTACCGTGCGACGCGTCCCTTCAATAGGGAAAAAATCTGATGTTACTGCCAGCACACGTACGGGCTTAGGACACATCGCCAAAAGAATATCTTCGTGATCAAACCCCGCAGCTGTAAAGCCGGGCCATATCTGTTCAGCATCCTGAGCTTGCCCGGTCCACATATATGTTTCACGGCTCATGATAAATGTCCCCGGCGCGGCTGCAGCGACACGCGGATCCGCAAGCATCATCAAGCTCGTTTGTGTCCCCCCACCAGAGTTGCCCGTCACACCGATCCGAGTTGAGTCCACCTCCGCGCGACTGCAAAGATAATCAACACCACGCATCGCATCATGTAAAAAATAACGAGCCAAGGAATCACCAAGCGGCTGACACTGAGCTCCAGCATAATCGTGCTCGCAACACCCCCAAGTAACCGCCGGATCGTCCGGGTAGCTGACCCGTTCACCCTGCCCAATTGGGTCTAGAGCAAGCACGACCAGCCCCGCTTGTGCCAGGGTCTGGCAGACCCGTTGGTACTCCTCATAAGTCTTAGCTGGTTCAGCATGGCCACAAAGAAGCAGCACTGCTCCGCGAGGGCCTTGCATATCGTCCGGCAGATAGAGATTGCAGGTCACAAATGTTTTAGGGCGAGATTCGAAAATAATTTTTTCGATCTCAAAACCCTTCCCCTTAACGCTGCCGGTGATTTGCGGGCGAAGCGGTGTCCGGTTTGAAGGCAATCCGCCCACGGCTTTAACTATAAATTTCCGAACCGCACGCTGTCGTTTTTGAACTTGCTCCCACGTACCAATGGCATCACGACTGGCATCACCTTGAGCAAAACAAGCTAGGGATCGGTCATAAACATGACGTTGAAGCTGAGCCTTTACATCGTAAAATGACCCGACAGGTACAAACTTTTCGAGTTCGTTAACATTCATAATATCAAACTCCAAGCTGGGTTTTAAATGGTTCAGTCACTAGAACATTTCTATATGTTCGACAACTCCACGCACAGCATAATGAATTAGCCAGCATTGTCCAGAACCCAGCATCCGAGGCTGATATATCACTACAAATAAAGTTGAAATAGGGCTACACTTCGTGGGTTGCTCCCCGAAATTTGATTCACTGCTATGCCCCAATATCAATGACTTTACTCAGTCTTAATTAATTCAAAGCAAGTTCCTTCGCCGGGCTTAAGCCTAACTGTGAATACCGTACTATCCTTAAGTGTTTTATCACTAAGTGGAACCTTGCAGTCTTCGCCTAACCCTAAATCAATAACATGCGCATAGACAGTATCTAAGACAATGTCATCCGTCACGGTCTTTCGCAGTTGCGGATTGATGACAAACAAATATCGCTTACCCTTGCGATCTTCACGCATGACCATTTCCAAGGACCGCTTCTTAGTATAAAAAGCAGGGCTGCCGATTTTGTCAGCAATAGCACGATACAGAGCGATGGTCATACCTTCGGCATTTGCTGGCGTCGCGACCTGACTGATTTTATCCGTTGCGGTATAGGCCATGCCATTGGCTAATGTGAGATTTTCACCTGCATCAAAGTAGCGATTAAATGAGATTGATGAGACGAGTACTTGGCCTTTGCCATACTCAGCACCCACTAAAGAAGGTTGACCATTAAACGTGGCTACCAGTCTTGATTTTTTGTCCGGCATAAATTCAAACGCCCAGCTCCAATTCGTGCCCCGGCCTTGGTCACCTGTATAGGTATATTTTAAAGTCTCACCAAAAATGGTATCCATGAGCTTAGGGGTTTTAAAACCATATGCATTAAAAACACCGGGGACACCTTCTGCGATCAAAGTGCCTCCTGCATTAACCCAGGCAATTAACTTTTGCGTAAGGCCATCGGGGAAATAAGTCATATAAGGCAAGATAACCACCTTGAAATTAGACAGTGACTCATCGCCATCAAGAATCGCTTCCTCGGGGACATGACGAAAATTTCTTTCGCAATCCTCCAGCAATCGGTTCCAACGTGTAAATACTCTGCCATAAATTGGGGCTGTTTTACGAAGAGATTCAAAAGGATATTCATTGAGTGTCGAGGTAGTGGGTACTAACAATGCAATTTGCGGCTTTAGAACTTCTGTTTTTTGCAGAATTGGCCAAAATTCACGAACGCGCTTTTTGCCCACAACCAACGCAGTTGCAGCTTCACGAACAAATTTCCCAACACCCCCAATTTTAGGCGTATGAATCAATGTTGCAGATTCATTGTAATACGAATTATTGTAACTCCAGCCATCAAAATGTGTGAAGGCTTGTAACATCGCACGCCCCCACACTGTCTTTCTCCAAAAACTAAGTTCACCTGTGACTCGAAAATCGTCTTCAGTCTCGGGTTTAATCAGACGTGGGTAGACCCATATCCATTCTGTCTCAATTGGTTTTTTCCCTGCATATAGACACAGATCATAATGCATCCGAAGATCAGGATAATTAGGCGGCCAATTATTCCAATGGCTTTCAAAATAGGTTGCAGGCGAAGCTTTCCACAAACGGTGGCTCTTAACAGCTCCATTTTGAAAAGTGTTGCCATAACTTTCCTCGGTGCCCACGGGAACACCGGGCGCCCCTGCTTGTATCGAACGAATACAATGATTCACAAACTTAGACCAGGATTCCATACGAAACAATTGAAATTCATATGACAGAGCACTGGTTTTAAAGTCTTTACCTAAAGTAAAACGAGAAGCAGGAAATTGGATCTGATCAAAACCAGTGTAGTGAGTGCGCCACTTTTGATTGAGATTGTCAATCGTGCCAAACTGCTTTGCCATTTTAGCTTGGAACAAGGCTAAAGCCTCGTGATTATAGCCGTAAACACCTTCAAAGTTCCCTAGGCCTGCTCCTTCCCATACGATTTTTTCGAATAGAAGCAGGTTAGGGATATTCTCTTTTGCATACTTTGCCACGGCCTTTAGATTATCAGCAAGCAAACTTAGAATATCAGGGTTCCAGATATTGCACATATCAACTGTCTTGCCGTTTTCGTCTTGAAGAAACAAATCATTGCGGGCATCACCTTGACGTTTTTCCTGGGGCAGGTGTTCGATATTGCGGTACTGCGAGGGGCGAAAATAGGAATTAACATTAAGGGGTTGCTTAAAGTAATACCCCTCATTTTTCGTTAATGCCCTAGCATGTTTTATTTTTTTATCATCAACATCGACCACGCCCCGTGAAGCCATCGGAAGAGAAAAGAATGAATAATCAAGGACATCAAAACACAGTGGGGAAGCAATTTTTGCAGCTGGGTCTGTATGAGGATATCCAAAGTCTAACCCTGAGAGTATGAATTGAGTAGGCACACCCTCCGCATCGTTTTCGGTCGGCTTACGATAAGGGATGCCTAGGTCTTCAAACTTGCCACTGGAATCAAACGCGTTTAGATAGGCCAGCACATCTTTCTCAAGGGCTTGACGCTTGTTGTCCATCGCATCAAGACGCGTGGCAAGCTGCTGAGCCGCCATCTCTAATTCATGAGCCTTTGCGTTGCCTTTGTTCTGAACTTTTTGTTCCTGTCTGCCAAAAAAACAATTGCCATAATCATTTTCCCATTGGCGATTAAGTGTTATGGCTTGATCGATAGCAGTCGCAAAAATGTCATTTGATGTTTCACCCTGGTAAAACGCAAATCGTTGACAACGATTAATCAAATCACGAAGCAAATGCACTTTAACCAAATGCCAACTATAAGGTACATTCACAGCAGCTAGTGAGCTATCAACCTGTTTTAACGCGGCTTGGGTTTCATCACTCAGTATCGATGTTTTTTCCCATGCGGCCTCGAGTTCTTTTGATTCATTTAATTGCCCAGACGCGACGGGTATCCCTTGACGCTGTGACTGAGAAACAAACTGACGTAATAAAACCAATTTAAATTTCTGCTCACTCACACTCTGGCGAACCAACCAATAACGTCCCTCACGTTCATAATTCTTTTTGCTGCATTTTTTTAACATCTTAGGGATGTAGGTTAATTCATCATTGTTTTTTTTTTCAACCGCTGACACTTCTTGGATTTCACTCGCCATAATTTTAAAATCATCAATAAAATAACTCACGACCCCAGTCCCGTTATTTAAGGTGACTCGATTAACCTTTTTGAGTTTAAGGGCGTTAGCCAAATAAAGGACTTCAATGCCATTTTTACTAAGTGCTAGGCCCTCATCAGGGTGAAACGTAATTGTCATCAAACCACGATTACCAGCTGCTTCCCCTTTGTTTCCAACAACAATACCTTTTACAGTCTTTGCGCAAAAACCTGATGTCCCAAAGTATTTAGGGTTAAGCGCCATCCTAATGTCGTAATACCCGTCTTCTACGGTTGTGTCTTCGACTCTGACGATAAACATGTAATTCGCGCCAGCTGCGGCATTAGAATTGCGTAACTTAAATTGAATCGTTGTAACCAGATTCTTATCATCTTTAGAAGGCGAAAAATCAACATGAATGGCGGTCTCTTTTGCAATACCAAAATTAAGCTCTCCAGCCACAGGCTTTAAATTGCCCGCTGAGGTTCCATCTGCTTTGAATTGACCGTTATCAATAACCCATCTCGCGCCACCTGTTGTGACCGTAGGCGGGTTGATGGTGCCTGCGGTAAAGTTATCTGAAAAAAGTATTTCATCCCCGCCGTACGTGTTTGCTAATGTTGTGAGCAAAACGAGCAGACTGATAGCGAACGTTTTAGTTAAGGTATTGA
>JAESSU010000482.1 GCA_016763955.1 Phycisphaeraceae bacterium
AACCGAACGCCACACCCATGAGGGATCTGATACGCAGATCCCTCACTTTATTGAAACAACCAACCGCGATAAAAACAACTTACAAGACGCAAAGATCGCTGAGTTAAAATCAGAGAAAATACTATTAAAAAACAAAGGGAAATTCTCTGTTTTTCGGGTCTCTGCGTCTCTGCGGTAAAAAGTGTTTTTAGTTTTTCGAAGGCCTCAAACGGAAAATGTTAATTTAGAAAATTTTCACCGATTATATCAAGTGTACTAATTATCTGGCCGATGCGATAAATGTGGAAATGTCCGAGGCATGAAAAATATAATGTTTTATGGTTGCATACTTCCAAGGAGGGTAAAACCATGCGACGAACTCATGGCGATCAACTCATACTCTTAGTAGCCTTCGCTGGCGCAGCGACCGTCGTGGTCTGCTTACTTGGTACAGAGGTTTCTCTACCAAACACAGTAGAAACAATCGTCTCCTTTTGGGATGTCGTTCTCCAACGCAATCCCTAAGCCCCCCCCGGAAGTTTGGGGCCAAAAAAGTTGGGCCCCTTGGAAGTTTGGCTCCGGTCTCCCCAAAGAACCTCTTCATGTTCTCGTGCGGTATGTGTGCGTTTGTGTGATGCGTAAAATCAAGCTGGCTGATGCGGGAGTTCCATCATATCCAAAATCCGGTTTGCCAAATTAGCGATAGAATAATAATCTGCCACAGCAGGCCCCTGCTCTGAAAGCTGGTTCCACAATGGCTTGTCTTCGATAAGACGTTGAAGCTCGTCAGCTAACGAACCACTGTTCCAAACATCAAAGTGTAAACCACATTGTAGGCCATTCACCGCAACAGTCTGAGCCACACCGCCGTATCCCGGGACGACTGCTGGGGTGCCAAAAGCTGCCGCCTCGACAGGAACCATGCCAAAGGGTTCACGGTGAATAGAGGGATAAACCACGCAAGTGCTCGCTGCAAAGAGTGCGATGCGAGCCTTTTCAGAAATCATTTTTGTACGATAGATATTGTCATTAAGCCGGAGATTTTCAATCAGTTGCGAGATGACCTGTTGATTAGATTCGCCAAACAGTGTCGGGCCACCAATGAACAATTTAAATTTCACACCCCGTTGCTGCAATATTTTGCACGCATAGAGTAATAAGTCAATGCCTTTTTCGACATCCTGACGACCGACAAACGTAATCAGTGGCACGTTCTGATCAAGCCCCTGATAACGATTATTCTTAAGCCAATCCCATGCCTCAGTCCGAGACAAGGTTCGCTGGGCAGGAACCCCCGGCGGGATCGCGATCAAACGATCCGCATCCACCTTAATATCTTCCATCACACGCAGCTTGTAATCTTCACTGACACAAACTGCCTGCCAATCCGTTTCATTCGCACACTGGCGAAATCGAGCATAAACATCCTGCTCAATGCCCAAGGCCCGAGCATAGTTGATGTATAGTTCATAGCCCTGAAAAATCATCTGACACTTGGGCTTTTGAGGACAACGTGATCTTGCGGCTAATGCATAGGGAACCAAAGCTGCGAGCATCGGCAATTGATGCGTCACCCCCGCCTGGGTAACTTGGCGGACATAACGATTAAGTGGCCCGGGGTCTTTCTCCACGCCATCGGCCACAAGCTTCAAAAAATTCCCCATCAAAGTCGCAAGCAACTTCTGGCGTTTTTGCAAAGTCCGAGCCCGCTTCTTGTCAGAATACAAGACCTGCGACAGCTTCCCCAACAAATCGGCAATCGGGCGACCAAACGGCACCGCGTATCGTAAACCACTAAATAACACATGCTGATGAATCCGCTTATCCAGCGGCGCATCACAAGCTGTGTCCATCGCCCACCAGATATGCACTTCGTAACC
The DNA here is from genome assembly GCA_016763955.1 of Phycisphaeraceae bacterium. GTDB lineage: Bacteria > Planctomycetota > Phycisphaerae > Phycisphaerales > Phycisphaeraceae > UBA7800. The sequence goes on from JAESSU010000482.1 coordinate 1,860, forward strand.
ACGCTCAGCAAGTTCATTGGCAAGTCGAATATCACGAATCAAGGCGCCACTAAGAGACCCGCCCATGAGGATATGTCCAAAGACAGGCTTAGATGTTACTTGGGGTTTTGTGTTCATAAGAATCGAAAGAGGATAACGGATTTGGGGCCAATACGACAAATGATCAAGCCAATCTCTTTGAAAAAAATATTACAAGTAGCTGCTGGTGTTAAAAAAAAACCGCACGAAACAGGCTGTCTGCTCCGTGCGGTTATATTAATCATCTTAATTACCCCGCCCCCGGAAGTTCCCGACTGATCGTTTCAATATCTAAAACACAAGCCCGCTGATGAGCCCCGCGAATCACGGGATATTTGGGGGGTTGTGTTTAATCGCGGCGTTGTCAATGTGACTCGCCCCGAAACTTCCGGGGGGGCCGGGGGGCGGGGGTAACTTTAGGCAGTGGCTTTAGCGTAGTTTGCTGCCACGACATCCCAGTTAATCAAATTAAAGAACGCACTGACATAGTCGGGGCGACGGTTTTGGTAATTCAAGTAATATGCGTGTTCCCAGACATCAAGTCCAAGGATAGGACGACCGGTTTTGTCAACGATGCCCTTCATGCAAGGGCAATCTTGATTAGGTGTGCTGGTGACAAAAAGTTTGCCATCTTCACCGACACAAAGCCAAGCCCAACCGCTACCAAAGCGTGTGGCCGCAGCAGTCGAAAAAGCAGTCTTAAATGCATCAAAACCGCCAAGCTCAGATTCAATTGCAGCTGCAACGGCTCCCGTGGGATTTGAAGCACCACCGGGTGCAAGAATTTCCCAAAACAAACTGTGATTCGCATGACCGCCACCGTTGTTACGGACCGCACCTTGCTTATCAGCAGGAAGCTTGCCCAGATCACTGATCAAAGCACAGATGCAATCAGGCACATCCAAGCCCGCAACTGCATCATTGAGCTTGCTCACGTAAGCTGCGTGATGCTTGTCGTGATGGATTTCCATTGTGCGTGCATCGACATGGGGTTCAAGTGCATCAAATGCATAAGATAAACTGGGAACTTCGTAGGCCATGTTAAGGCTCCTTGTGGGTTAAAAAAAAGACTTTTTAGTATCTTAATGGTTGCCTTTTACCTAATTCTTGCATAGCAACCATCAGCCATGGGTCAAATCGTAAGGATCTGTGACAGACAAATCAAGTACCCAAAGAAATTATTTTGTTCATAATTCAATATTTCCCATACATTTAATTAAGACACGGATGTCGTTTTTGGCATCAAGTCTGTAAGGTAGTCCATACAAAAACGGGTGTTATATAACCGGATTGGACGATGATTTAAAAGTAGGGTTGGAACGAAAAATGATATAAAAATTTAAAAAAATCGGTCAAAATTGAACCATTTTCGTGTAAAACAGTGTAAATTTAAGTAGACAGAATATGTGGCTGCGTATTGAAAACCTGTTTTTTATATTTCATCAGTGATTTATAGCGCAGCGGGAAGCCATCGAGAGAGAACAAACAGGGATTGGGAGATCCCTATATTTTGAGAGGTAGGTTGGCCTATGAGTACAGCACTCACAAAGGCGAAGCTGCTTGAGGGCAAGCAACTGCTTGAGTCAGAACGCCCTGAACCACAATGGTGGTCGGGGCTAGCGACAAAGCATGTGCAATACCTCAGGCTTATCTTCACGGACACGTTCGATTTGATTGATCACCCTGAGTTTCATGCCCAGGGTGCTGAAGCCAAAATTTTTGACGAACTGCCCCCTATTGAAGAACCCGACACCAGTTGGTATCGGCCGGTGATGGAAGTACCCAGTTCTTCAACACTGCGTCAAGCCTCTTTTTTATTGCTGACAACGGATCAGGAACAGCTTCTGTTTAAGCGGTTTAATTATTGCCGTCATCGCGTTTGGCTTCTTAAAGCTGATGTCCTCAAACTCGACAAGCCTTCCAAGAAGCAGAAGACATCTCTGCTTGATTGGTATGAACGGTCTGAGTATTACCGTCATAAGATTGCCAAGACCAATCTAGCGCTCGTGCTTGCGATGGCAAAACGTGCCCGAAGCATGGATATGGAGTTCCCGGAACTGGTGAGTGAAGGCAATATGGCATTGCTCCGAGCGGTTGA
>JAESSU010000483.1 GCA_016763955.1 Phycisphaeraceae bacterium
AAACATCCAAACATCCAAACTCCCAAACTCCCAAGCTTCCGAGCTTCCGGGCTTCCGGGGGGGGTTCGCATGTTGTCGTCTTGTTGTAAGATGCTCGTCTTACTTCTCGTTTCTAAGGTGACAACATTATGGCTACCAAATGGTCCAACTCGCTCATTCCCACCGCACGCCAGGCTCCTGCTGATGCGGAGGTTCCATCCCATCAACTCATGCTCCGTGCGGGCATGATCCGTAAACTTGGTGCAGGGGTTTACACTTATCTGCCACTGGGTCTGCGAGCCATCCAAAAAGCGATGCAGATCATCCGCCAGGAAATGGATCAAGCCGGCGCGATAGAAATTCTCATGCCCACCTTTCAGCCCATCGAACTTTGGGAAAAGACCGGCCGCCGTGAAGCTTACGGCCAGAACCTCTTTGTCGTCAAAGACCGCCATGGCCGTGAGCAAGCACTCGGCCCAACCCATGAAGAAATCGTCACCGAATTAGCGGGTGCATATATTGAGTCTTACCGCGACTTGCCTAAAACGTTGTATCAAATCCAGACCAAGTTCCGTGACGAGTTTCGCCCGCGCTTTGGCGTGCTTCGCAGCCGTGAGTTCCAAATGAAGGACGCATACTCCTTCCACTTAGAACTTGATGGCCCCGGCGGATTGTCCGAAACCTATGACAAACAATACGCAGCCTACTGCCGCATCTTTGAACGCTGTGGCATACCCTACGAAATCGTCGAAGCAGAAGCAGGCCCCATCGGTGGCAACGCATCTCACGAATTCATGGTCCCCTCACCTACCGGCGAAGATTTCATCCTCAAATCCGACAAAGGTAACTACGCAGCCAATGTCGAAAAATGCGAGATCGGCCCACGCCCCCGGAATTTAGAGGCAGAATCAAAAGGTGATCTGGCGGTTATCGATACGCCCGGTTGCCTGACGATTGAAGATGTCTGCAAGTTCTTTAAAAAGAACCTTGGCACAAAACTCAAAACCCAAAACATGCTCAAAACACTCGTCTGTAAAGCAGGCGACACTTGGGTCATCGGCGTGGTGCGTGGTGATCACGAACTCAACGAAGCAAAACTCCGCAAAGCAGCAGGCGAATCAGACCTAGTCATGGCAGATGAAGCAGAAGCCCGCGATGCAGGTTTTGCCATCGGCTTTGTCGGCCCGCACGTTGCTGTCGGCCGAACGGATGTCAAACTATTCGTCGATCCCGATGCAGCACAAGGCGGCTTTTGGGTCACCGGTGCTAATGCAGCAGACCAACACGTCAAGCTCTTTAACTGGCAGCGAGATGTCATTGACCAAGGCACACTGCCAGAGGTAGCGGACATCCGTAACGCACTCGATGGCGACCCGTCCCCCAAAGAAGACGGCGGCATCCTCCAAATGACCAAAGGCATCGAAATCGGCCACGTCTTTAAACTCTGCAGCAAATACACCCAAGCCTTAAACGTCCAAGTCGTCAACGAAAACAACGAACGCATTAACCCTCTCATGGGCTGCTACGGCATCGGTGTTAACCGCATCATCGCATCAGCCATCGAACGTGATGGCGGCAACGACGAACACGGCATCATCTGGCCCGTGAACATCGCACCCTACCAAGTGCTCATCACCCCCATTAAGTACGAAGGCGAATTTGTCGAACTTGCTGACAAGCTCGCAACGGCATTAGAAGCTCAAGGCATTGATGTCCTCATCGATGACCGCCAAGAACGTCCCGGCGTGAAATTCAAAGACGCAGACCTAATTGGCATCCCCTGGCGAATCACCCTCGGCGACAAAGCACTAGCCCAAGAGTCCGTCGAACTAAAAGCCCGCAACGGCTCCAACGGCCCCAAGGGAGAATTAGTCAAAATCGACGCAGTGGTGGCTCAGTTGGTGGCAGCGATTCAGTGATGTGAATGGGCGACCAGAGGTGGTGAGTTTAAACAAAGAGTCCTGCCTTATTCGGGGGTGACGGTACAATTTTAAAGTTATCTGAGTGTTTTCTTTGATTTGAACTGGAATGAATTTGGGTAAAATATTAGCTGAGTAATAGAATAATGTTGCGAAAAGGGCTATAATTATTTATGTTATCCACAAGAAATGCACTTTCAAACTAGTATTCGGATATTCCCATGAACCGTAGGAAGCTAGAAAACAAGCCCCTAGTCGAAGCAATTTTTGAGATTCGGTGGAAGTTGAAGACAAAAGGTCAATTTCAACTGGATACTCATTTTCAATTGCTTTTGGCACGTATCTCAAACGAGTTGCTTGAGAGTGATTATTCAAAGTATATGGAACTTGAGACGGCACAGATTCCAAGTGGAATTATTGGGCAAGTTGTTCAGCACCAGTTTCAGAATGATTCCGACAAATGGCCTCTAATACAGATCGGCCCGGGAATTTTAACAATTAACGATACAAAAAAGTATCATTGGGAAGATTTCTGCAAGAGAGTAGTCGTTGCTGTCGATATGCTTTATAAAGCGCACCCTAATACGAAAGAATTAGAGATTGAATCTCTGATGCTCCGGTATGTAGATGCCGTGGAATATGATCCTGTAAATGAAGACGCATACGAATTTTTGGCAGACAAATTGAAGGTTAGCATTAAATTACCTGAAGCACTGTTTGAAGATGGCCGAGTAAATAAAAAACCAGAATTTTATAAGTCAGAACAGTTTTTTTCCAGTAATAAGCCACACGGAGTAGTACGTTTAGGTTTGGCAACAGGCCTAATAAAGGAAAACCCTGCGATTATCTGGGAAACTGGATTGCGTAGCACTGACAAATTACCTGACATGCCAGGCGATTTTAAAGAGTGGCTCAATCAAGCACACGACTTGGTCAACGATTGGTTTTTCAAAATGATCAATGGCGAATTAGAGGGGAAATTCAAATGAATGATTACAATAATACGTCAACTGTGAAAACTACTAATGACCTAAGTATTAGTGCTAATGACAGTATGCTGGAGAAAAATATTCCCAGACTAACTCGCCCCCGGTTCTTAGGTTCTTCTGTGTCAGCTGCTATTGCAATGTCTATTATTGCAACAGTCGCACCTATGACATCAATGAAAGAACCGAGTTGGTCAGATGTGCATCGCTGCGAGAGTTATTGGGACACTTCTTTGTTCAGAGATGAGCCTAAGCAAATAGGCCGGCGTGTTTCTCTTGCTGAAGCAAGAAGGATGGCTAAGCAAATCCTTGAGAAGGCAGAAGAAAGCCGTGTTCGGCAATCGCAATGGGTAGCTGACCACGAATTTGTTTTGGGGGATGAGGATGATTTACGTTTATCCTGATGATAGCCAGCCGATTCGTCAAGGTGATATTTTTCTCAATTTGCCACGAATTGATATTTCGCTTGATTGTATGATAACTGTCGAGGATGACTCTTCTACATTTGTGCCATGGGAAGAAATTGCAACTCCCGGTATGACTACAGAAATTATTGCTGGAGTCAAATCAGTGGCTGCGATTGTGATAACTCAGGACTGTGACAATTTGCGAAATGATGACATCTCACTTTGCGAAATTTGCAAGTTTGAAGATGTACACACTGCTATAAAAGAAATGACTGACAGGCCTGCAAAGTGGGTTAATGTTTTAACAGAGCATGCAAGAAAAAACCTTAATTGGTTCTACTTGCCCCCCGACAAGCAGGTCGGTTTTAGCGAAAAAAAAGCAGTCGATTTTCAAGTCACCATGAGATTGAAACGCCTTGAGATGGAACGTTTGATTTCATTTCGTGTTGGCCGATTAAATAATGTTGCCGACGAACACTTTCGTGAACGCTTGTCTGAATACTTTAGGCGTTATCCATATGACGAATGGTATCCATTCGACAAAGATGAATTAGAAGCTTACGAAACAAAAAGAAATCTTAAGGTAAAAAAATTTCCTTGGCAAAGTTAGATTAAATGGTTCCGAAAAACGGTATTCCGTAATGTGCCGTTTTCTCATCTCAAGCAAAAATTCAATGATTTTTAATGTGACCAATTAAACTATATTTAGGCGGTTAAATATGGTTCATAAAATGAATTAGATCCAGTTTAATCCGCTATTTAATTTTAGCGATTAAGTTCAGTTCATGGATTTTCCCCAATGCTTCACGTTGTTCTCTATCAACCTTTGATTCCGCCAAACACCGGCAATATTGGTCGCCAATGTGTCGGACTTGATGCGCATTTGCATCTGATTAAGCCGCTAGGTTTTGATCTGGATGAACATGCAGTTCGGCGGGCAGGGTTGGACTATTGGCCGCATTTGAAATTGACGGTACACGATTCGCCGGAAGATTTTTTGGTTTGGTTACAAGACCGTGAGCCGTGGCTCGTGAGTAAGTTTGGTAAAGCTCACTACTATGAGCCTGCCTATGTCGATGAAGATATTTTAATCTTTGGCAGAGAAACCACCGGCTTGCCCGCAGCATGGACAGAGCGTTGGCCGGATCGATTAATCAGCATTCCGATTCTCGGCCAAATTCGCAGTTTTAATTTAGCCAATGCGGTCGCTGTGGTCTTAACCGAAGCGACCAAGCAGATCGGGCGATTTGATCAATAGGTTGAGCAAATTTCCTAAATGATTTTTCATTCTCCCACATGAATCCTTCGGCTTCCAGCGGCTTTTTTTTCTGGCAAAAAGCCGTTGGAAGTGACGCAGTCAATTCCTACGGGTGGTGAAGATTTTGATGATGCAATCGCTTTACCGATTCGCTTCAAACCAATCTCGAATCATATGGAACCGTTTAAGTGGGATGGGGATTGCACCTGATGGAACTTGCAAAAGAAAATTCGCAGCTCTGATTCGGGGCGTGTAGATTCGATCTAGTTCATGCCAGAGCTCCTTGCGGGTGACGTTAGGCCTGTGGAAGAGTGTATGGCTCATGAGTCCGCCAAGGATGATGAAGTCTTCGCCTAGAATATCAAGCGCGGCATCAAAATCGGTATTGCCTATGGGCGGGGGTGTCATGGAATTAATGCCATCGAGATTTGTTTCTTTGAAGATTGGTAGAAGGTTGCTGAGGTGGCCACACATATGCCAAATAGCGATCTTGCCATGCTTGTGAATGATGTCCGCATAGGCTCGCATCTGAGGCACGCTGTATTGCTTGTATTGCGTGGGACTGATCATCGCGGTGCTGGTGTTTTCGACAGGCATCATGCATCGAAAGGGGCTGCGACGGCACATGATTTGCATCTCCTGCAACTTGAGCTTGTTCATAATGCCCAGCAGTTCTTCGACCTCTTGTGGGTGATCCGCTAAGAGATAGTTGAAAGTCTCCACTCCCATCCGATGTTGCAGCAGGTCCTGAACGGGAGAGCAGGTAATAGCTGGGCAATAAATGCCATCCTCCCCGATGATTAAGAGGACTCGTTGGCATTTGCTTTCGTAGGTGTCGTCGAGAATTTCTTCACAGGTGGAGTTAATCAGAATATCTTTGTAAATCTGCAAATCTTCAATGGATTCCACTGGATATTTAGCAGGATGATTCTGAGTGAATAATGTGGTGAGTGTTCCCCATTGACTTCGAGTCGTGTGTTGGGTTACATCATCGGAGAGTCGTGAGGATTCATGTTCAACATCCGGGTTTACGATTTTGCAAGGCGAGCCTGTGCCTAAGTCTCCAATTCCGTAATCGCCAAATTGGAATGTATCTAGTCCTGCGAGTTTGTTGATTTCCAGGACACCTTTTTGCTGGATATCTTCGGGCATCCCTTGGATGGTGATTTGATCCATCAAGGTGGTCCATGCGATTTCGTTTCCGGATCGCTTGTCGAGGATGTGGTCGATTCTTTCTTTGCCTGTCATGATTTAGTCTTTGTGTAAAGGGGTTCCATCGAGAGTTGGGCAAGCTTCAAAATTATTAAAGCCCCCGCCATCGAGCTTGGGTGTGCCTGTTTTGACACAGTGGATGCCATAGGATCGACGGCAGCGGTCAGAATGATTGGGATAGGCTCCGTGTACGACAAGGGAGTGATGCATTAATGCGTGGCCAGCCTTGATTTCATAGGGGACGAGTTTGCTTTCATCGACCTCTTTGAGATGGATGAGTTTGGTGGAGCCTGTATCAACGATTTTGGATTCACCTGCGGGCAATTTGTGACTGCCGGGCATATACCAGAGACAGGAATTTTCCTGATCCGCATCATCTAACGCGATCCAGATGGTCAGCGCATTGTCCGGCGGATCGCATTGGAAATAGTTGTTATCCAGATGCCATTGACTGCGTGCGCCGTCGCCAGCAGGTTTGAAGAAAATCTGATCATGAATCAACTGGACCTTATCCCCTAGAATCGCGTGATGGGCTTTGACAATCGCATCGTTCTGATACAGGTCTCTAAACACAGGGTCCATATGCCAGGGATTCATAAGTTGAAAATGGCGATTGCCTGGGGCGGTCTGGTCTTCGGCACTATTGCTTGCTGCGGTAATGTTTCGCAGTCCCTGATCGGCCGTGCCGGTTTTGGCATCGAAAAGCTCTTTGAATCTCGTGTTGATCGCTTGGACGGTTTCGTCACTAAGGACGCGGCCGAGTCGAGCGACGCCGTCGCGTTGAAATTCTTCAATCATTTGAGGTGTCATGGTGGGGGTTCCTGTTGAGGTTAGTGTGCAATACTGCTGTAACGAAATAGATTATCCATGAAATAGTCTGTTAAAAAATAGGTTATTCAATTAAAGACATGTGTTATACTGCTACAATCTGTAGGTTCACTGATCTGGAGGTGACGTGATGATTGTCAGTGCGGACTTAAGTACATTTTCGAACCAACATCAATATCGCAGAGCGGCCGGCTTTCCCTATTGGACGATGGGCTTGTTATTAAAAGGTTCCACGCGATACACCGTGGGAGATGTTCATGCAATCCGACACGCTCCGTTTATGACGTTGGTGCGTCCTGATGCGCCTTACCATGTTGCCTTTGAGGAGACTGGTGAGTCGGGCACGGTTTGGGAATCGGGGAATATTATTTTCGCACCGCGTCAGAGTTGGCATGCGTGGCTGGATTTACCTTCAGACCTGCCGGGTGTCAGTGGCGTTAGCATTCCTGATCATGCAGAAGGTCGTTTGTTGATACAGGCTTTTAGGCAAGTTCTTGATCCTCAAAACACGCAGACCTATTTGCGCAATCAATGGCTTGAAAATACATTGGAAACCATGATTATCCTGGCTAATCGATTCAGCCCAGATAGCCAAAAAATCAAATGGATCAACGTATCCGAACGGTCGTGAACCAATTGGCTTGTGACTATATGCAGCCCTGGACGGTGCAGCAGATGGCTCAGAAGGTTTATCTTTCAACATCACGTTTTGCGCATTTGTTTCGTCAGACGATGGGGGTGACGCCGATGTATTACTTAGAGCAGCAGCGCGTGATGCGGGCTAGAGAGTTATTGCTTTCGACCAATCAAGCTGTGGGGGATATTGCACGAGCTGTGGGCTATGAAGACCCGCTTTATTTTTCAACGCGATTTCGAGTCACGACAGGTCAATCTCCACGAGCCTACCGCCAACATCCTAATCCCCGGCCCCCGGAACTCGCCCCCGGAACTCGGAACCCTCGGAACCCAGACCCTAGACCTCGCAACTCGGTCCATCCCTCTAATTAGTCTTGGGTTTTCGCGGGCTGATTTTTTTGTTGGGCTTTGAGTCGTCGGTGATTTTCGAGCATGATGGCGAAATGGCTGTGTGATAATTTCATGCGGAAGGACATCTGCTTGGGAGTTTTAGATTCATGTTCACTGTTGAGGCGAATCTGGTCTTCGAGCCATGAGAGGTTTGAGGTGAAGGCACTTCGTGCTGCTAGGCGAGTCCATACTTTGAAGACGGGCTGCGTTTTCCACAACATGGTTTCATAGGCAACGGCTTGCTTGAGGGTCCATTTTCTAAAGAGTTCAAGGTATTCAGGTGCGATGCCTTTGGAGGTTTCCCACATGTCCACGCCGAGATCAAAAAGATGGGAGACACCTGTGACGGCACCTTCGATGATTTTTTTACCCTGCAAATCTTGGGCGGTCATGACATGGGGGTAGCCACATCCCCAGCCTAGTGCGGCGACGGGTCGGTTCCATTTTTGAGGTGAGTTTGGGCCTTGGTATTTTTTGAGATAAGTTGGATAATGCATGCGCATCGTTGCAGAAAGAAAAGAGCGTGATGCCGCATAGATACCAAAGTGTTCAGCGGGTGTGTTGCCGATTTGTTTTGCCATGCCTGCATAACCAAGCCAGCCGCAGTATTCACTGTTGAGCATATCGAGGCCGTTGCCGCCTGCACCTTCAGCGGAATACGATGAAAGAAATGCCCAGTCCATAAATGTACGCGGGTAGGAGGTGATCCACTCGACGAGATGCCAGTTGTCTTGGATGGTGCGCCGGTCGTTATGCAAAAGTCCGTAGAGATACATACTGTAGAGTGTGATGGCTGCTGATTCATTGTTGTCATTAAAGATGCGATAGCCTTGATGGGTATAGGCTGTTGGGTAAATAAAATGCGTAAAGTAGGGGGTCTGTGAATGCGGTTCGATGCGTTTGCGAACGATGGTTTTGTAGGCAAACAAGTTGAGTCCAAGTGTGAAATTCCGGAAGATATTTTCTTCAAGGACTTGTCGTTCTTTAGCCATGGACGGGGGTAGGTAAGGCAAGATTTGAAGATACCCCATGGCAAACCCGACATTGCGATAAAGATCATTGACCGTATGTGTGAATTCCAGAGGGTCCTTTCTAATAC
>JAESSU010000048.1 GCA_016763955.1 Phycisphaeraceae bacterium
CTCGCACCATTACGTTACCTGTCCTTGGCCAAGTCACCCGCCGTACCGCACTCAAAGCCTTCGGTGCGACCCTAGGCCTTGCTGCCTTTGGCAAAGCTGCTCAGCCGATGATCGAAAAATTTGCCTCTGTTTCACCGGAAGAAATGTTCCAGAAACACCACAAAGAACTCGACGATTCTGAACGGGATGCCGTCCTTAAACGCCTAGAAACAGAGTCTAAAGCAGAGCATGGGGCCGATGTCACCATCCGTGACCTGCCCGCGATTGAGGGAGTTAAATACGGCTATGCCATTAACCTTTCAATCTGTAATGGTAATGGCGAATGCATGCGTGCTTGTCACGAAGAAAACAACCACGACCGCGACTCAAATCAGTCGTACATCCGTGTGTTGGAAATGCAGCAAGGCTCGATGGACATGGAAAAAGGCACAACCACCTTCACCCATGCTGTCCCAGCTGATGACAAATTCTACATGCCCGTGCAATGTCAGCAATGCGACAATCCCCCTTGTGTGCATGTCTGTCCTGTTGAAGCCACTTGGAAAGAAAAAGACGGCATCGTCGTCGTCGATTACAACTGGTGCATTGGCTGTCGTTATTGCGAAGCAGCATGCCCTTATCACGCTCGGCGTTTTAACTGGCAAACACCCCATGTCCCGACTGAACAAATCAACCCCGATCAAGGTTATTTGTCCAATCGAATGCGTCCTGCAGGCGTGATGGAAGAATGTACTTTCTGTCTGCATCGCGTGCGTGATGGTCGCCTGCCAGCCTGCTTAGAAGCGTGTCCCACCGGAGCGCGTGTCTTTGGCAACTTGCTGGACCCTGACAGTGAAATTCGCTGGGTTCTAAAGAATAAACGCGTCTTTCTTTTGAAAGAAGACCTAGGGACACAACCTAACTTCTTCTACTACTTTGACAAATGATCCTTCTATGCCGCTTACGGCTTAGTGCTCCGATACATACTCACTGCCTCCAAAGGATTCCTCATGCCCATACCACCTCAAACCTCATCCGCATATGAGCTTGAACACGGCCAACATCGCCATCATGTTACATACCCCAAATTTCTCTGGAAATGCTTCTGTGCAGCGACCGACGGCGGGCCACTATTCTATGCATGGATGATTTTTCTCACGGTGGTGACGCTAGTGGGACTCTCAGCATGGAGCCATCAAGTCACCGAGGGTATGGCAGTCACGGGCATGAGCGATCATGTGAGTTGGGGCTTATACATTGCCAACTTCACCTTCATCGTCGGCCTTGCAGCAGGCGGTGTCATGATGGTGATCCCCGCGTATCTCTACAAAGATAGAGATATGCATGACGTGGTGATCGTCGGCGAATTACTTGCAATTGCCTCCATCATCATGTGCTTGCTCTTTGTCACCGTCGATATGGGACACCCCGAACGCTTCTGGCATTTAATCCCAGGAATCGGGCGTTTTAACTTTCCACTATCCATGCTCACATGGGACGTGATCGTGCTCAACGGCTACCTGCTAATCAACCTCCACATCTGTGGCTATCTACTTTACACACGCTTTCAAGGCCGAACACCCAAAGCAAAATTCTATCTCCCCGTGGTGTTCCTCTCCATTTTTTGGGCCATCTCCATTCACACCGTCACCGCCTTTCTTTACTGCGGATTAGGCGGACGCCCACTATGGAACTCAGCTTTGCTCGCTCCACGTTTTTTAGCCTCAGCCTTTGTCTCAGGCCCGGCTTTTATCATCCTCACCCTCTACATTCTCCGCAGGCTCACCGACTTACCCATCAGTGAAAAAGCCATTAAAACCCTCTTACAAATTCTCCGCGTTACGATCCTCATTAACTTACTAATGATCGCCAGCGAAATGTTCACCGAGTTCTACTCAGGCACAGCACATACCGCATCAGCACGCTATCTCTACTTTGGTTTACATGGCAAAAACGCACTGGTCCCTTGGATCTGGTCGGCAGTGGCCATGAATATTATTGGGGCCTTCCTCCTACTCTCACCGGGTCTTTCAAAAAAGCCCCGGTGGATCCAACTCGCTTGCGTCTTGGTCTTCTTTGCCATCTGGATCGAAAAAGGCATGGGCTTAATTATCCCCGGCTTTATCCCCAGCACACTCCACGAAATAGTCGAATACGCCCCGAGCATCACCGAATGGAAAATCACACTGGGCATATGGGCCTTTGGACTGCTCGCCTATTCCGCAGCTCTAAAAACCACCGTGCAAGTTCTCCGCGGACGTGTGTCGGTGAATACATAAACCTTGCCCAAAGAGCCCCCCCCTAAAACCAATCCCATTTAATTCTCATGCGTTAACCACTTTGTTCTGGTGATGGTTTTGAGTCTTGCTGGCGTGAGTTTGTTCCAACTTGCTTTGCATGCTTAAAACAAGCCGCCACGTACACAAGCAAACGGGAAAACTCAATCGTGATGGGTATATCTGCGGGCATGATTCATCGAACAAGAAGCTCAGAGCATATTTTTGAACCACAGATTGACGCAGATGGACACCGATGAGACAGAATGCTTTGAGAGGTTCAATCGTGGCGTATCAAGAGAAGTGACATAAAAAAAATTCTTCCTCTGTGGTTCAAAAATCGGTGAAAACTCTAGATAAAGCTCCTGCTACAGCATTTTATGCTGTGGGGGCAAGTCTCATGTATCGGCGGAATGAGTTGGTTTTCTACAGATCAAAACCAACCCCTTTTTCAAGCCACGACCATGAAGTGAACAGTATCTTTTTTATTGAAAAAACCCACCTAGCATGACCTGCTCGAGCATTAATCTTCCTCGATTATAATCTTGTTTTTGAGCGAGAATTTTCATATCCAGTTTCAAGGATATAGCCGAAGCATCGAGTACCCGCATGTACGAGAGCTGCATTTTCATATTCCATTTTTTCAAATATTCCAACTCTTTTTTTCGAGCAAGCGTATAGTCGGTTTCCAATGTTTTTAAATTTGATTTTATCGCCTGGAATTTCGAGAAGTTTGAAATCACCTCTTTTTTGACCTGAAACTGAAGCACTGCGTACCTTTTAATCGCGTTGCGTAACTTATATTGGCGTGCTGCAATACCAGCTTGATTCTGATTGAAAACAGGAATCTCGATTGAAAAAACTGGGCCCAAGGTATTCCCATTCATATTATTAATGCTTCTGAAATCACCATCATATCCAACGCCAAGTTGTACCACATTCCAAGTCAAGGCTTTTTCAAGGTCCAATCGCTTTGCGGAAAGATCAATGGCCGATTTTTCTGACATCAAGTCCAAACGCATTTTCATGGCGGTTTCAAGACTGTTCGATAAATCAAGTAAATCGTTTTTACCCAATACGACTAACTCGGACACATTTACTTTTTGTGCAGCCCCTTTGTATGAAAGCAGTTGATCAAACACAATTGTCGCGGTTTCCAATGTGGCTTGACTGTTCCGCACCATTATTTTTTGATCGAGATAACGCATTTTCGCCGTTTCCACTTCCATGGTGTCCACAAGGCCGTGGTTGAACAGAATTTGCAAGCGTTTCTCTATTTGTTCATGTATCGAAAGCAACTTCCTTTCCAGTTTCAACCGTTGCCTGGCGGATACCAAATCATCCCAAGCCATCATGGATGATTGGGATGTCCGTAAAACCATTGAGGCCACTTTTAATTCAACCATTGTTGAACGGGTTTTTGCCAATTCCTTACGCTTTGGCATTAACCACAAATCGGATAAGACACCTATCAGTGACACGCTAGAACCACCTGTTTTGATCGGGAATGCAATCAGTCCATCCAAAGTAGGATTTCTGAGCAATCCAGCCTCCGTGATATCTGCGGCAGCAAGCCCCAAACGCTCATAGGCTGACTGCAATCGACCATTATTGAGTACAGCGATGGCAGAAGCTTCGTCACGCGTAATTCCATCGAGCATGATCTGATCGATCTTCGCTTGAATTTTTTGTTTGTCTTTCTCATCCATTTTCCAGATGAGTTCATTGCCACCTCTTGACTGATCAAGAGATTGAACTGATTGGAACTGGCCTGTGGGATCAACTTGTTGACATCCGCTAGCGAGAATGATCATCAATACAAAGCCGAATAATCGAAATATAAAAGGTCTGGTCATTAAAATCTCCCATCTGGAATAAATTTATATTCTCTGGTCCTTGGGTGGGTATTCCCAAGGGGTCTTGGGATTTATGGGGTCATCAGTTTTCTTTTTGGGAATCACTTTGAGATGGGTAAACATTCCTTCTGCGGGCGCAATTCCCATTGGCATATTTGGCATCTGATTCATTAAATGATGAAGAACATGGCAGTGCATCCGCCAAGTCCCAGGATTCCAAGCAACAAATTCAATATCCCTCGATTCGCCAGGGCCGATACTGACCGTCACATCTTTCCATCTCGCCGAGGGTGGTATCGGGCCACCTGTGGTTCCGACAATTTCGAAGACGTGGCCATGAATATGAATCGGATGGTATAGAAGGCTCAGATTGCCAAAGCGAATGCGAACACGATCCCCCTGGTTGACGACCATCATGGGAATATCTGGAGCTGTTTTGCCATTGAACGTAGCGAATTTGGGTTCCATGACATTGATATCAGGATTTGGATTTCCAGGAACAAAAGCCCATTGCTGCATCAGAATCGCAAAGTCATGATCAATTTTTTTCTCTTCTTCTTTCGGGTGGATCACAAACAAGCCACCTAGCCCCATCCCTTCCTGTTTCATCACGTTAAATCCGGTGTGATACATCAGTGTTCCGGATTGGATCAAATCGAACTCATAAATATGCGTTTCACCCGGAAGGACCGGACGATCCGCTTCAAAGGGGTGGTAACCGGTCGCTCCGTCCTCAGAAAAAGGCAGTTCAAAACCATGCCAATGAATGGACGTTGGCTCAGGTAATTCATTTGTGAAAACAATGCGTACACGATCGCCTTCTGTCGCCTCTAGGGTGGGGCCAGGCGTAACGCCATTGTATCCCCAAGCCATGCATTTTTTCTTTACCGTGGGCCGTGGTTTGTATCGCTGCCACTTTTCAGGAATAATCAGTTCGTCCGTCTTTTGTGAACCTTCTGTAATGGTGATTTCGACGGGCTGTGCAATGAGGTGGAAGACTTTCACTTTTCCATCTAATACATATCCGAGTGCGGGGTGCCCCAAGGTGTTCACCTTACCCATTTGTTTCCCCATCATTTGAGGGGCAGGGGATAATGTTTGATTGGGATCTTTTCGAGGGAAGCGGTCTTTCAATGGATCCATACCCATCATTTTTTTGTGTTCATGGTCTTCTTGACCCCAAAGCGTTCTGGCAGGGTTCAGCGTCGCAAACAGGCCTGCCCCCAATCCGGTAGAAATTAAAAAGCCTCTTCGCGTATGCTTGTTGTCCATAATTGCTTCCTCCTGAAATTGATTATACCTAAACAATTTAATTTTCAATCGAAATACAACCGAAAGAACCTAACTTGAACGGGCCATGGTGGTTGTTTCACAAGCTAGAAAATCTAAGGGAAAATCTAAGGTGTCAGGTACCGTTTTTTTGCCATTACCGTCATAGCAGTAGGCGTGTACTTCGTCATTGCCAGTGCTTGGTTTGATCGACTGTGCGGGCGAAGAGTAAGCCTGCGATGCCGCCGGCACCTTCGTTTGTGCCGGAGAGGTCGAGGCCGTGGGTGTAGGTGCGGAGGGGGGAGCCGACCCCGGGGATGGAATCCC
>JAESSU010000484.1 GCA_016763955.1 Phycisphaeraceae bacterium
AAAGTTTTTTTGCTCTGACAGGCTGTTATACAAGATGCAACTTGAGCTTCGCTCAACCCGGGCTGACACGACACGGCTCGCCAAGACAATAAGTCCCTGTCGTTCAACTCCCCTACGCGCCGCCGATTACATCTTCTTTAAGTTGGAGCGTACCATCTTCGGACTCTTGGAGTAGGCCTAATTGCATCAAAGTAGCCAAGGCAGCGGCTTGTTCAGCTTCTTTTTTGGAGTTTGCCCAGGCAGATTCGTAGCGTTTGCCAGCGATCTCGACGCAAACTTCAAAACACTTGCTGTGATCCGGGCCTTTTTCATCGAGGAGCAAGTAATTGGGATTCGAGGGCATGCAGCGCTGAGCATGATGTTGCAAAGCACTCTTAAAGTTCTGCTGATGATTAGATGTCGCAGCTTCGTTGATCCATGGAACCATGTCCCGGAGAATAAATGTGCGTGCAGGTTCCATGCCCCCGTCTTGATAGATACCTGCAATGACGGATTCATACACGCCTGCGAGAATACTTTGCGGAAGTGCAGCTTGGCCGGTCATCCCTTTACCGACGACTAGGAAGTCGCCGAGTTTTAATTCGCCGCTAATCACTGCACAGATTCGCCGGCTCACCACTGCGGACTTGATCTTGGTGAGTTCACCTTCAAGCTGATCGGGAAAGTTTTCGTAGAGATACTGACAGATGACATAACCAAGGATGGCATCACCAAGAAATTCAAGCCGTTCATTACTATTTAACCGATTGTCCGTCACTGAAGCATGGGTCAATGATTCACGGAGAATATCTAGGTCTTTAAATGTATAACCTAATGCAATCTGTGCGGCTTCTAAATCTTGCATGACACCTTTACGATTGTTCTCTAAAACGGGCCCATCGGACTTTTTTAAGCATCGCCAGCAAAGGCCTATTGGGAGGCTTTGCGCCTTCTTACTGCTATTTATTGAGTATCCCAGCCCCTGTAACGCTTGTCAATCATGACATAACTCATTACGCTTCAAACAATGAAACGACACCTGTTTTCCCTTAAGTTTCTGTGCCTGCTTTGCCTGATGGTTTGTTTGCAAGTTATTACAGCAAATGCTCAACCTCTTGGAGCCTATAAACCTGCTGAAAACCAGCCTATTCTGACATTGGATCAGATTACGCCCGGTATGCGCGGTTATGGCCTATCAGTCTTTAACGGCACAGCAATCGAACCGTTTGAAGTCCAAGTCATTAGCGTTAACTTTGGGCTTGCGCCCGGCGTTGGGGCTATCTGGATACGCTGCCCTGATAAACGCATGCAACTTAACGGCGTGGTTCAAGGCATGAGCGGCTCCCCCATCTACCTATGGCCTAAACAAGATCCCAATGCGCCTAAAGCGAATCATGTTCTGGGCAAAGGCGGCAAACTCATCGGCGCATTTGCATTTGGATATGGCAGGTCCAAAGACTGTTTCGTCGGTGTTAAACCCATTGAACTAATGCGTCAGGTCGCTACACGAGCCACCCACGAATCAATCAAAGACATCAAGCAATCTGCAAAAACAGCCAACCGCCATGCGACGGTGCAAATGATGAGCACACTTAAACAACTTGCACAGTTGCAGCAACTACCTGAAAGTCAAATCAAACTCTTGGATCAATATCTGAATCTCGCGCAAGGCCCTATTGCCCAACGCAAGACTCAAAGCACCATCACCTCATACCCACTGTCATTTAATAAAGGCACGCAACCCAAACAAGCAGCCCAAGCAAGCCCCCTGCTCATGCCCTTAGCATTATCAACGCCGGGGCTAGCCTCACTATTAAGTCCACTGTTTGAGCCTCTAGGCATTGCCCCTGTCCAAGCACCTGCCAACAGTTCATCAAAGCTCCCATCATGGATCGATCCAGACAAACTCCAGCTAAGACCCGGCTCAAGTTTATCCGTCCCGCTGGCATGGGGAGATATGGATATGGCGGCCACGGGCACGGTCACTGATGTACTAAAAGATGGCACGATTCTGGGCTTTGGTCATGCAATGAGTAATGATGGCAAGCAAGGTATCGGCACGATCAATCTGCCTGTGGCGACGGGATTTATTCATACCGTCATGCCCTCTAACGACATCAGCTTCAAACTCGGCGGGACTGCTCGCATCACCGGCACGATGATCCGTGATGAAAATGCAGCCGTCATTGCCGTACCCGATCATTATTACAGCTCAGCGAAAGTCACCGTCAAGGTTCATCAGTATCAACAGCAGCCTCACACGTTTTCCTATCAAGTCGCCAGACATCCGCAGTACACGGCTTTACTTTCTGCCATCTTGCCGATCCAGAGTCTCAACGCTTTTTCAGGTGGGCCTGAGCAGAACACGCTCTTTCTCTCTGCGACGATGACGTTTGTCAATGGTAAGACGTTAACTATTGAACGCATTATTCCCGGAGGCGGGGCGATGGAGATTATGACAGCCATCTTGCCTCCGATTTCGCTGATGGCCAACAATGCCTTTGAATCTGTACCATTGAAAAAAATGGATGTGCAACTTAATGTCGTACCCGAGCTTTTGATTGGATCGATTATCAAGGCAAGCTTGGATCAAACAGAGATTGCGCCCGGCAAAGAAGTAGGCATTAATTTCACGGTTTTACCCTTTGGTAAGCCGGAGAAAACATTCCGCACGTTTTTAAAAATCCCTGACAACACCCCCGACGGCGACTATCAACTCTTAATTGTCGGTGCGCGAACCTACGCAGCGATGATGCTCAGCAGTAGACCCCATCGCACACACGCCACCAACACCGACCAATTACTTGAAGCATTACGCATGATCAGTAGCGGCCAAGATGACCGAACCTATGTCCTATTACAGACAAAAAACAAAGGACTCGCCATTGGTCAAAACGAACTGCCCTTACTGCCCTCAAGTCGTGTCTCACTCATTACCAATCCGACCTCCACGACAACAACGCCTTATGAACAATGGATCGAACAACCCATCGACACCGGCCTCGTGATCCGCTCCAACGTCAGGTTCACTTTAGGCATCCGATCAAACCTTGCAATTGAAGCTGAGTCTGACTAATTTTTATAACACGATATTAAAATATTTTTGATTTTCAAAAGTTCCCAGCCAACCGAGTACACCATGCATAAACACACACATAAAACGATCACGTTCTGCCTTATCACATTGATCACCACCTGCTTGCTGGCCAATGTGACGTTTGCCATTCACCCTGATCGTTGGGAGCACACCACCGAAGCAGATTTTGAGTCTGGCGTGGCAGAAAATGTGCTCATCACCAACCTCGGCGACATCAAACTCGCAGCAGACACCAAGCTCATGGACGCAATCCCACAATTAGGCAGTGTCATCTTTGATCTGCATGAATCAAAAAATGGGACAATCTACATCGCCAGTGGCCCGCAGTCTGCCATCATTCGTAAAACAGATGACCAGATTGACGTTCTAATCGAACTTCCCACCGAGCAAGTCTTTTCACTGGGCGAACTACCTCAAGGCAATCTCTTATTAGGGATCAGTGGCACACCCAGCCGCCTAGCCTATCTCGATCATCAAGATAAAATTCAAACACTCATCGAACTCCCGGAGGTTCGCTATATCTGGGACATGATCGTCCGAAACGACAGTGTCCTACTCGCTACCGGAACAGAAGGTCAATTACTTAAAGTTTCCTTAAACGCACAAAATCCAGACGGTCAAAAACCTGCCACGAAGAAGGTTGAAGATAAGCCACAACCCCAAACACAACCTACCCAATCACCCATTAAATCCAATCCCATTCAACACGAACGCCTCGACAATCCGCAAAACATCACGGACAACGTGACCATGACACAGGTCGATATCGAACCTGAATTTGCAACCGCCAAAGAACCCGAGCCGCAATCGACAGAGCAAATAGTCGATGACCCAACCACGGATGACCAAGAGCAAACAGACAAGCCTATTGCAGAAGATTCACCCGTCCAAGAGGCTCCCACCCTGCCTAAAAAAATCACGGATATCCCCCCTGTGATCATCACCTATCAACCCACCGTCACCGTGCTTTATGACGCGAGTCAGACCAATCTACTTTGTCTAGGACAAGACAAGTTGCAACGCATTTATGTCGGCACGGATACCGATGGCCTGATTTACCGCTTCACAGAAAAATCAGATGGCTCAGTGACAGCTTTTGTTCTCTATGATGCATCAGAGCCTGAAATTGGCGCGATACTTGTCATGTCCGATGGCACCACCTATGCAGGCACAGCCGATGCAAACCAAGCACGCCCCGGCCGCCTGTCCAAAGCTTCAAACAAGCAAGTCGGCCGCCCCAACGTCACCCAATCTAAACCTAAAACACCCATCAAACCCCCACATCAAACCCCCACC
>JAESSU010000485.1 GCA_016763955.1 Phycisphaeraceae bacterium
CGTGTCGCTGATGCATCGCAAGATGCAATACGTGACGTTTTAGCTGCAATGATGCACTGAACACAATTTTTCGGATGAGCAGAACCACCATGACCATGCTTCCTGACAAACGCATCAGTGTCCATGCTGATCCTATAACGGATGAGGCACTGGTGATCCAAGCACGAAACCTAGCAACCCAACTAGGACTCAATTATTCCACACCCAGCCTAATGATGCTCACACTCACCCCCGGAAATGCCCCCGCCCCCGGAAGCTCTGAAACAAAATCCGACAGCGCCCTCAAAAATGCCCATGGCAAGTTAGAACTAAGACTCCGTGATGATCGGGGTAAGCCTGTGAGTTGTGATCTAACCAAACTCGACACATCGTCCTCCGCTGGACGATCACTAAAGCAGCCACTGGTCAAAGCACTGGGCATCAAAAGACGCTGTGATCCACCTTTGCGTGTCATCGATGCTACCGCAGGCTGGGGAGAAGATACTTGGCTGATGCTCGCACAAGGTTGTCACGTTCATGCAATGGAACGCAACCCTGTGATGGCAGTTTTACTAATCGATGCACTAAGGCGAGCCTTGCCTGAGTATGACAGCCTTAGTGATCATGTCACCGTCCAAGCTGGCTGCGCAATCCAGCAACTTGCTATCTGGTCAACCACTCATCCTCAAGGCAGTCCATGGTCAGAAATTGACGTGGTGTATCTGGACCCTATGTTCCCGCCGGGGCGTAAAACCGCTCCGCGAAAACCCATGCGGGTTCTCCATGATCTGGTGGGTAATGACACGGACGCTACTGATTTGATTGCACCTGCGTTGCAAGTTGCCACGCGCCGCGTCGTCGTCAAACGTCCGCCCAAAGCCCCGCCGCTTCTGGCGAACCCTGTGGTCAGTCATCATGGCAAAGGTGTTCGTTATGACGTTTATGTCCCGGGCATCTCAAAAATTCCAAGCAACGCTTAGCTTAGAGATTATTGCATCATTACCTGCTGCTCCCGGCCCCCCACAGGAACCCCGGAAGTTGACAGCGTCACTTCCTGGGGCTTTCGCCTCAAAAAAGCCGCGGGAAGCCGAAGGATTCCCGCGAGAAATGGATCAATCAAAGCGGAAAGTAATGATGCAAGATGCTCTATACTTGTTTGAGAAAGCAAGTCGATCATCGCCAATCAGAAATCGACAAAGACAATTTTATTTTCGATTTTAGTCTTGGACTCTCATCACGAATCACGCAACGACATCAAACATGTACATCGACGATTTGAGCAGTGACCGTATCTAAGTCCAAAACCGCAACGGTGCAGCGGTCGGTGACCCACCCGCAACATTCACCGGGATTTAGAAATAGTTTGCCCGCTTTAAGTTCGTTGACAATTTCGTGGGTATGCCCACTGATCACGATATCAGCCCAGTCGATTTCTTCGGGCGTGAGCCATTGGATGTAATGGTTCATGGCAATTTTTCGCCCATTAAGTTCAACCCGCACCGTGCCATCGACCACATCTGGAAGCACCGCTTTGAGCCCCGCACGTTCACCATCATTATTCCCATAACAGCAATAAAGTGGCAGAGAAAGAACCTGCGGAGCGATAACCTTAGCCGCAAAGGGCGCGATAAAATCGCCAGCATGAAAGATTGCATCAACTTTCATACGCTCAAACATGGCCACCGCCCGACGAAATGTAGGCAGGCGGTCATGGGTATCTGACATAACTCCAATTTTCATAAGTGCTTTAAATGATACCGAATTTTTTCCCAACTACCAGACTTCTATTCAAAAAAAACAGAACTAAATTTCACAGCCTAAGTGATGACATTATTGGACAATTGGGAAAATGCTCCATCGACAATCCTTACAAACCAAAAAATCTGGAACTTCAATTGTTTTTTTTCATTGTCAACCCAAAGCAACAAGGCATTTAGTCCGAATTAATGAATAGGAAAAATACGATAGAACAAACGTAACGTACAGTTGGAGCTATCAATTACTCAACATTCATATTTATGAAATGCATTAAACCCTTTAATTTTCAAATCCATTTTGCCACAGGTCAGATGCGAAGACTTGCCAACGCTGTTTTATCACATCTGATAAACAGACAAGCTCCTGCAAAACGCCTTGTTACTTGTGTGGTTCCGGCAGTCACATCAAGGCCCCGCAGAATGACACGCGGGTTGTGTACTTTTAGCATTCTCACTGCGATTTCAATGATCGGCCTCACAGGCATTGCCGTCATGCTGATCAAATCCAATAACAAGATTGCAGATCAAAAACATTTCAACTTGCTCAAATCCAAACTTGAAAGCGAAATTAACCAACGTGTCAGTGTGTACAAGTATGGCTTGATGGGAACCCGTAGCGCCTTTCTCGCAAGTCAGAATGTGGAACGTGAGGAATTTCGCAGGCTTATTGAAGCCCGTCAACTCGAAGAAGAATTCCCAGCTGTCACGGGCATTGGCTATATCGAACATGTCCCGTTGAATCAACTTGATACGTTCCTTGAACAGACACGTGCCGATGGCATGCCTGATTATAAAATCTCTCGATTAAAAGAAACGATGGATGAGCCGGACTATATGCTCATCAAATATATTGAACCCGTTTTGAGTAACCGGCAGGCAATGGGTCTAGACATCGGTTCGGAAAGCATTCGCCGTGAAGCTGCCACACTAGCGATGCAGACCGGTCATGCCACACTCACCGACCGTATCACATTAGTTCAAGCCAGTCGTGAGGGGGCAGGTTTTCTACTCT
This sequence comes from Phycisphaeraceae bacterium, assembly GCA_016763955.1. Lineage (GTDB taxonomy): Bacteria > Planctomycetota > Phycisphaerae > Phycisphaerales > Phycisphaeraceae > UBA7800. The sequence continues at coordinate 2,749 of JAESSU010000485.1, forward strand.
TGCTTCCGTTGTATAACACGGCACGAACACCTCGGAATCTCCAACACCGGGTTCAATCCATCAAAGGATGGGTTTATATGACCATCCTCGCAGAACGGGTCTTTTCAGGTGTTACAAAAAATATTGACAGCGAACTGGATTTTGCAGTCTATGACAACAAATCCATGAAACCAGAAAATTTATTATTCGACCAAGACTACCTCAGTGAGACATCCCATAAAATATCGGCACAAAACAGTCGCTACCATGCAGTGGTAGATATCCCATTTGGCGGCAAAAAACTAACCGCTTCCATCCGAACGACCGCTCACTTTAAAGCCGCCACCAACACCTCTGCCTGGCTCACAGGCTGGGGTGGATGCGTTGTCACTATTTTGCTAACGATGCTCATCCAGTCACAGGCAACAGCCGTCTCTCGTGCCAATCAAATCGCAACCAACATGACCACCGATTTGCGAACCAATGTGATTCATCTCTATGAAGCCATGCAGTCCGCAGAGGAAGCTCGCAATAGTGCCGAACACGCCAATGCGACCAAAAGTGATTTTCTAGCCACGATGAGCCATGAAATTCGTACGCCCTTAAACGGGATTCTGGGCATGACCAGCGTGCTCTCTCAAAGTCAACTCACAACAGAACAGCGAGCCAATGTCCGAACGGTCATACATAGCTCAGAAGCCTTGCTGGCCATCATCAACGACATTTTGGACATTTCAAAAATTGAAGCAGGTAAACTGGAACTTGAAAAAATTGACTTCGCACCCCAAAGCGTTGCCAAAGAAATCATGGAACTTTTACAGTTCATGGCAAAGGACAAAGGACTTCAACTAAACCTTGAAATTGAAGATAACGTCCCATCATGGGTC
>JAESSU010000486.1 GCA_016763955.1 Phycisphaeraceae bacterium
ACCCCCCCCCGGAATCCCCGGAACCCCCGGAAGTTTTTCTTGGATTCAATAATCCTTGGGAACTTCCAGGGCCAAAGCCCAATGCTAAGGCTCTGCGAAGCGTGGGATTCTTCTAGCTCTCAAAGTTTTTAGACAACAGTTCATTTGAAAAGTTATTGACGGAGTAGTGTTACCTTGACAGCAGATTCACAGGACCAACAAAGAACCGGGCATATCGAACTGATTCTTCGTCAGGTTGAAGCGTTACCTACTCTGCCCGCTGTGGCCATGCGCATCTTGTCATTAACATCCAATGATCAGACTCATGTTCAGGAAGTGGTCGATTTGATCACCACTGATCCAGCATTGACTGTCAAGGTTTTGTCGTTGTGTCGTGGTGCGGACCTTGGTATTCGTCATGAAGTGATGACCGTGGATCGTGCAGTGACGATGTTGGGTTTTAATGCCATCCGCAATGCAGTGCTTTCGATGAAGGTGTTCGATACTTTCCAAAATTCCAGCACGTCATCTAGTTCCGAGCCGCTTAAAACCCAAAGTCGTTTTGATCGTTCGGGCTTTTGGAGGCATAGCGTCGCTGTCGCAGTAGCAGCTGAAAATATCGCCCGCGCTCATCCGCAACTTAAAGATATCACACCTTCAGATGCCTTTGTTTGCGGCCTGCTCCATGACATGGGGAAACTGGCGCTGGACATGCTCTTACCTAAGAGTTATGATCGGGTCATCGAACTCACAGAACTTAATCAAAGCAATATTGCGGAGCTTGAACGCCGTATTGTGGGCATCGATCATCATACCGCTGGCAAACGACTCGCAGAACAATGGCGATTGCCCCATAAACTTCAAGATTGTATCTGGCTTCACGGGGCAGACCCCTCAACCTTACCCCAGCTTGAACACCGGCGACTCATCGGCCTGATTAACCTCGCGGACTTGATTGTCCGTCGACAGCATCTTGGTTTTTCTGGCAACTTTAATGTCAAAGAAAGCCCAACAAGACTTGCAACTGAATTAGGTTTTAACCCCGAGATTGTCAGCCAAATTGAAAAGACACTCCTTGAAGAAGTCGAAAAACGTTCCGCCATTCTTGGACTGGGTGATGTCCCCACACGTGAGCTTTATCACGAATCAATTCAACGAGCCAACGAAGAATTAGGCAGACTTAATAATGCCCTAGAACGTCGTTCACGTACTGCCGGAACACAATCCAAAATTCTCGGTGCCATTGCGCAATTTCACGCCCAGGCCGTTCCCGGACGCAATCTACAGGACATTGTTTCAGCAGTGGTTCGCAGTGCTTTGTCCGTGGTTGATAAAGGTTTTATGACCATGATCTGGCAACCCCAATCAACCGACATTGAGCGTAAGTGGATGGTGGTTCAATTCGGTGATAATGCGCGTCTGATCCATTGTGAACTGATCGACCCGCCACCGCATTCACCGAACCTTAATGAGCTTGATGCAAGTGGCCCAGCTGCGATGAACATGGTGAGTATGATCCCATGGGTTGTAGACTATCTGATTGAAGCACCTGACGTGCGCAAGATACAAATGCTGCCTTTAAGTTGTGGATGGGGGACATCTGCTATTTTGCTCCATGACCGCCAGTCACTGCCCCCATGGCAACATCTTGCCGCTTTGACCAACACATGGGGGGCTGCCATTGCCTCGGTGTCTCAGCATGAAGGTGCGCGGCGTTTAGGTGAAGATTTAGCGCAAGCCAACCTTGCATTAGCTGATGCACATGACCGGTTACTGCGTAATGAGTCGATGGCACGTCTTGGTGAAATGGCAGCGGGCGCAGCCCATGAAATGAATAATCCTTTGGCTGTGATTTGCGGTAGAAGTCAGCTTCTTGCTCGCGATTTGCCCGCTGATTCTCCGCAACATAAACATGCAAAGACCATTGTTGATCAGTCACATCGTTTGAGTAATCTTATTACTGCATTAAAGCTTTTTACCGAGCCTGCGGAGCCTCATAAGCAGGAGGCTGATATGGTTGAATTGCTCGATGGTGCTATTGATGATGTGAAGTTGAAGCTTGACCAAATTGCGGATCAAATTCAGGTTGATGTGATCATGCCTGAATTATTGCCCAAGATGTCGGTCGATAGCCAGCAGATTCGTCAGGCCGTCAGCGAGTTGATTCTCAATGCCGTCGAAGCGGACACGCAGCATCATGTTTCTGTGCACGCAGCTTTGAGTGCCAATGCTAGGGATTTGCATATTCAAGTGTCCGATAAAGGTAGTGGTATGGATGCTCATACGCTAGCACATGCGATGGATCCGTTCTTTTCAGCCAAGCCCGCCGGTCGCCAGATTGGAATGGGACTCACCCGAGCCCGCCAACTTGTCGCAGCTCACGGAGGTGAGGTTGGGTTATGCAGCGAAGAAAACAAAGGAACTCAAGTTACTTTGTCATTACCGCTCGATTCGGACTCGTTCTAAGCCGATAAACATTTTGGAGAATGACCCATGGAGGGAACAGGTATATAGGTAAGTATGCCTGCCTTGGGTATCGGGGGAGAGATGCACACACTTGTAGTTAGTGAATGTGCAGGAGAAAGCTTTGACATTTGAACACCAACGATCAGTAGAACAAACACCTTTAAACCAGGCGGCTCCGTCGGTTCAACCATCCAAAACAAGCAAGCGCCCCGCTTCATGGCGTGCGTTGCTAGTGGATGTTGACCCGCAAGCCCATGCTCAGTTGCAAGCATCACTAAAGCAGATTGGAGCTTGTAAGCTTCAAGCGGTCAGTGATATCAATTTAGCTATGGAAGATCTTTCACGTCATCGCTATGACGTGGTGATTGCTTGTGCGGATCAAAACGAGGCCGCCACACTGCAAGTGACTAAGCAAATTCAAGATCAGCATCCGGGCACGGAGTCTATTTTGCTTAGCAAGTCCGAACCGACAAAGCAGATGCTCATCAATGCGATGCGTAGCGGTGCTTGCGATATATTGCATACACCTTTAAACAGTGATGAAATGATGTTACGCCTGCAACTGGTGCATGCCCGTGCGGTGTCTCGTCGTGTGGAAAACTTGCGTATTCGTAAGCTTCAAAAAACATGTGACAAGCTCACCCAAGCGCATCAGGATGTCAGTCGTCAGGTTGATGTTCTTTGTAATGATTTGGTCCATGCTTATCACGACCTTGCTTCGCAAATGCACCAGACGGTTCAGAACAATGATTTTCTGTCTTATGTGGGCAATGAATTGGATTTGGAGCATGTGCTTCGCCGGACGCTTGAATATGTTTTGGAAAAAGCAGGGCCGACCAATGCAGCGGTGTTTTTACCCGCTATTGGAGATGAATATTCATTAGGTGGGTATGTGAATCTTGATGGTTCACGTGAATCGACAACGATGATTCTTCAGCATCTTGCAGATGTCGTTGCGCCGAAGATGGTTGACCGCCCTAGTGCTTTGCACATTACCGACAATCAGACGTTAGGTAAATGGATCGGTGCGGATGCTGCGTATTTAGAAGATGCTCATGTTTTAGCAGTACGCTGTCATCATGAGGATGAAACGCTAGCGGTGCTGGTAACTTTCCGTGATCAGAGTACGCCTTTTGATTTGGAATTGGTGCAAACCTTTGAAGCGATTTCAACCTTGTTAGCGGAACAGCTTGCTCGCGTGATTCGTATCCATCACCGCCACTTGCCTTATCTTGCTGATGATGACGAGCCCGCATTTCGATTCTGATTAAGGGTTCATCGAGATACAAAGATCAAACAAAATGAATAGACACAGCGGGATGGAATACGATATTCCATCCCGTTTTTATATTGTCATTTTGTAAAATTACTTTCCGCTTTGAATGATTCATTCCCCAGGTTTTAGACAAAAGCCGCAGGAAGTGACGCAGTCAATTCCTACGGGGGGAGCAGATGATTATGCAAAATGCTCTAAATCCCAAAAACCGCTAAACTATCGGGTATGAGCCCCAGAACTAAAAAAAACAAATCGTCTGCCGCCGCCAAGTTACCTGCAAAGTCTTCTAAGCGTGGAGCTTCTAAAACTTCTGGAGCTGGGGGGTCGGGAACTGCCGGGGGC
>JAESSU010000487.1 GCA_016763955.1 Phycisphaeraceae bacterium
GTGGAGGTTCAAGTCCTCTCGACCGTATTATAAAACGCTTGCCTGCAAAGGTGAGCGTTTTTTTTATGCACGGGTTTGAAGCAGCTACCTGCTTCGTGCATTTTGCATAATGAGTTTCGGTTTTGGTTGATCCATTGCCCGCGGGAATCCTTCAGCTTCCAGCGGCTTTGTTTCAAACAAAAGCCGTAGGAAGTGACGCAGTCAATTCCTGCGGGGGCCTTGGAGTCGGGGATCAGGGGGCTGGCAGAGAATGATGCAAAGTGTGCTGGCCCCGCAGATTCACAAATCCTCCGGAGTCTCATTTGCGGGCTTGGATTGAAATTCATGTTTCCTAAACTGAGGGCCGTGTTGCAAGGCGCAAAGATATCAGCGACACGGGGTGTTATCGTCATTTGAAAATTTGATTTTGATTTAACCCATTATTGTGAGTAGGGCAAAGAGGATTAGCCAGACGATCCCCAGGAAATGCCAGTACATCGCAAGGATGCGGATGGGCAAGGCCGTTTCTGGGGTGTAGCCGGTGGTCAGGGCTCGTTTGTTGATCGCTATCAGCGGAACCACACCGCCAAGGACATGGATTGCGTGCAGGAGGATGACCATAATGATCATGCCATACATGGCCACGCCGCCTTCGATCACACGTTGATGGGTTTTAAATAGCAGCCACAATCCGGGGATTTGTGTGCAAATAAAGCATGCAGTTAGCATGTCCGTCCAGATGAGTTGTTGTTTAAATCTCTGTACGTTACCTAGCATAAGCAGGCGGTGAGCGCGTTCAATAGTCAGTGAACTAAAGATGATGGCTATTGTTGAGATCCAGAGTATCGGTGGCAGTTGGAGACTGCCTAGCTCAACTTTATGACTAAGACGTAAGCGGATGATGAGGTAGCCTACGACACATGCCACAAAAAGAACGGTTAGTGCAGCTAGGAATAGCCACATGCCAAAGCGTCCGATTTTAGCTTGAGTGGCCGCTTGGCTTTGCGGATTTGAAGTTGTGTTCACTGAAAGTTCCATGGTGGATGATGGGGCCAAGTTAATAGATCACCGATTAAGGTGATGTCGTCGTAGCAGCCGGAGTCGCGTCATGGACATCAGGCAGGTATGCCCGTGTATCCATTAGTATAATGCCAATCATGACGGTGGCAAAGAAAATGGATGTAATGAGAATCTGGCCGAAGAATTGATTTTCATATTTTAGATGCATGTAGAACATGGCCACAATGGTGACCTTAATGGCAGCGATGAGAATCGCAATCCAGACATTAAACGGGCCCAAGTCAACCCATGTCACTGCAACGGTTAGAAAGGTAAAGAAAATCAACAGAGCAAAAATGCCCAGCAGCTGCGCGATGGAGCTGACATGTTCGTGATGTTCTTCTTCGTGATGATCAGCAGATTGTGTAGCAGCTTGGTTCATAACAGTTTCTCTATAATATCTGCGATATTCCGCAGCGATTGTGACAGGGATTTAGTGAATCAGGTACAGCAATGGGAAGAGGAAAATCCAGATCAGGTCCACAAGATGCCAGTACAAGCCCACGAGGTCAACGGGAACATTGTACTTCTTGGAGAAATGTCCTTTACTTGCACGGACATAGATCCACGTGATCAGTGACATGCCAATGAGAACGTGAAGCACGTGCAAACCGGTCATCAGGTAATAAATCTGGAAGAATAGATGCACACGCGGTTTTTCAACTTCGGGCAACTGATCGTAGGTCACGATGTGATGTCCAACATGATCTTTGGGGCCATCTTCTACTGAAGCTGTGAGGAATTCAGATTTCACGCCCACTGGGCCATTACCGGGAACGACAATCGTCGAACGTTCTGCTCCCCCCGGAAGTCCTCCGCCCACAAGCTCTGCCTCTGGAAGCCCCGATTCAACGGTTGCTTTGGCAGCATCTGCATGAACAGTGTCAAGAGCTTGATGATGCTCCGCAGGTTTCACTGCGTGGCTAGCGTGTTCGTCTGCTTTGTGATGGGGGGGGTGGTAGCCTAGTTCGGGGGTTTGGAATTTAGCAGGAACGTCCCAGTGAATGCCGTATTTTTCGAAGTAATGGTTTTCGATATTTTTGATATGCCAGAGGCGGTTTTCCTCGGTGATCGCTTTGTCTGTGCCGTTAAGCTCTAACGCTTTATTGGCCGCAGTGACATCGAAGTAAGCATTGTGTGCCCCTGGATAAAGGCCGCTATGGAACTTGGAATTATATTCGACATATTTCACGCTTAGAAAACCGAAGCCTCCTAAAAGTGTCAGTAGCAGCATCAATTTAAGGATTGATTGCTGACCTAGTTGTGCTGCGCGAACCCCCCAAGCCATCGTCATCGAACTGGTGAGTAGGATGACGGTATTGAGTGCGCCCAATTTCCAGTCGAGCATCTTATGTGCATACATGAAGATGTCAGTATGGTTCGAACGGTAGGTGGCGTAGGCACAAAATAGCCCGCCGAACATGAGGATTTCAGTGGCCAGAAAGGTCCACATCCCCAGTTTGCTGGTGGTGAACTGCTGGTGCGTGTTTTCAAAATGATGGGCCAAGTGCTTTGAATGGCCCCCGGAATCCCCACAAGCCCCGCAACTCTCGGAAGCGTGGCCATGTGCATCATCATGTGGTTTGGCGTTTGTATCACTCATCGTTTTTCACATATCCCTTGATAGTTTCGTCGTATTGCCACTGGGTCATGTCATAAGGGTCATCCACTTCAGGGGTGACCGCAAAATTATCCCACGGTGGTGGTGAGGCACATTGCCATTCCAGGGTGTTAGCTCCCCAAGGATTGGCGGGAGCAGGTTTGCCCTTGATTAGCGAATGAATCCAGTTGGCGAGAATTAGGAACATCCCGCTAGCTAACACAAACGCCCCGATCGTTGAGACGTAATGATAGATTTCGTAAATTGGCAAGTAGGATGCATAGCGACGAGGCATGCTCTGTGAGCCTGCGATGAACTGGATAAAGAAGGTCATGTTAAAGCCGACGAATACCATGATACAGGCGATCGCACCCCATTTTTCGGAGTACATTTTGCCGGTCATTTTAGGCCACCAATGGTACATCCCGCCGAGGAACGCAATTAACGCGCTGCCCATCATCACATAATGAAAGTGTGCCACGACGAAATAGGTGTCATGCAGATGAATGTCCACAGCCAAAGCGCCAAGGAACAATCCCGTCAAGCCGCCAATGGCAAAGAGCAAGAGGAAGCTCAGCACATAAAGCATCGGTACGCGGAGATGAATTTCACCCCGGTACATGGTGGAAAGCCAGTTAAACACCTTAATTGCAGAGGGAATCGACACACTGAATGTCAGCAAACTAAACACCGCATTGGCCAAGGGTGATTGACCGGAGGTGAACATGTGGTGACCCCAGACGAAGAAGCCCAAAAGGGCGATTGCGATAGAGCTGTAAGCGATGAACTTGTAGCCGAAGATGTGCTTGCGACTGTGAGCGGTCACCAGTTCACTGATCACACCCATCGCTGGAATCACCATAATGTACACCGCAGGGTGGGAGTAGAACCAGAAAAAGTGTTGATAGAGAACCGGATCGCCACCAAGGTCTGGATTAAAGATACCAATACCAAAGGCACGTTCGGCAATGAGTAATAATAAAGTGATGGCCAGTACCGGCGTTGCCAATATTTGGATAATCGCGGTGCCGTATAAAGCCCATAGTAGCAGGGGCATCTTAAACCATGTCATCCCTTTAGGGCGGAGAATGTGTATCGAAGCGATGAAGTTTAGGCCTGTGAGAATTGAAGAAAAGCCCAAGATAAATGCACCGAGTGTCGCTTCCACGACGGCGGAGTTTGAGTCCATACTGTAGGGCGTGTAGAACGTCCATCCCGTTTCCAGACCCCCGTGGCCGATATAGCTCGCAAGATCAGGGAATATCGCAACCAGGACACCTTTGATTAGTACCCAGGTTAGGAGTGTGGCGCCGATCACAAAGATGTGAAAGCTCAACAAATTGATCTTGGGGAATGCAACGTCCTTGGCACCGAGCATCAGGGGCAAGACAAAGTTGCCCAGCATCGCAGGGATACCGGGGATGATGAACATGAACACCATCACTGCTCCGTGGAGGGTGAACATATGGTTGTATATATCCATCCAACTATTGAGTTCGTCGGCAGTGTAATTACTATGATTGGCAATATTGGCAATGGGTAACGCCAACATGGTGCGCAGCGCCAACGCGAAGAGTCCACCGATAAGCAGGAATGTACTGATCGCAAACCCGTACATGATGCCGATGCGTTTGTGGTCAACCGTAAAGGCCCAAGACTTAAAGCCCTTGGTGTGATTGAGGTAGTTGTCACAGGTTTGGGCAATCGGTGTGTCTGTTTTATGAGGAAGGGGGGGCGCGGTCATTATTGGTTCTCCGTCTGAGCAGGCTGCTCGTCTTTTTCCAGCGGCTCAGTGGGAATGATCCCATCATAATGTTTACTGATGGATTTTAAGTACATGATAAGAGCGCTAATCTCAGTGTCTCTGAGCTGCCCTTGGTAAGTTGGCATGACATTTTCAAAGCTGTTGACGATCTTAGCGCCGGGTTCGAGAATGGATTCACGGATGTAGTCTTCATCGATTTTGACGTTGCTGCCGCCAACGAGAAGGACATCTTTACCAAACACATCCTTGAGACTCGGCCCGGTGGAGCGGTTGCCATCGACGGTGTGACATTGAGCACAGCCACGCAAGTTAAAAATCTTTTCACCTGCAACAGCGGGGGGCATTTTCTTAAGGAAGTTCGCTGCATCAGCGAGCCAGCCGTCAAACTCACCGGCATCATGAACCACGACCGTCGACTTCATAATCGAGTGTTGTTGGCCGCAATATTCTGCACAGAACAAGTTGAATTCACCCGTGCTTGTGGCCGTGAACCAGGTCTTGGTAAATCGGCCAGGCACCGCATCTTTTTTGATACGAAATGTGGGGATAAACAGACTATGAATCACGTCGTCAGATTGAAGAACCAGACGCACAGGCGTATTCACAGGAATATGCAGATTGTTGTCCACGTGACCGTTGGGATAGACAAAGTTCCAGTTCCATTTCTTGGCGATCACTTGGATTTCATAAGCATGGCTCGGAGGCGTTGCCATGTCCATATACCCACGGAAACCAAAGTAGAAAATAATCATCACCACAATCGTGGGAATGATCGTCCAAGTTAGTTCTAAAACCGTAGAGTGATGCGGTGCGGGCTTGTTGGCTTGGTAGCCTTCACGTTTGCGGTAACGCACGACGAACAGCGTCATCCATGCTAGGATCAGCACGAACATGAGGACGCATATCCAGTAGATAAAGTAAAATAGTCCGTCTACCTCAGAGCCGTAGTTGGACATATTGTCCGGCATCCAGACTCGGGAGCCAATTTGTGCAAGTAGGTTAGTCATTGGATAGAATCACCCTTGATGATCAACAGGTGTGGACTCCTCTGTCATGTGTCGTTTGCGTTCACGGTAAAGTGCAATGAGTACCACTGAGCCTACGATCAAAACGGAGAAAAACCCGCCTGCTCGCATGAGGTTCAGTGCAACCAGTGTGTACTGGCCTTTGTTCGAGTCGTAATGAAAACAGAATAGCAAAATGGTATCCACGATATTGCCGATCTTGCCTTGTGAGGCTTCGACCAGTGATAAGCGTGTGGTTTTATGTGGGAATTTTACGCCATAGAGATAGCGAGACACTTGACCTTCAGGTGTGATCACCATCAAGGCCGCAGCGTGTACATACTCTTTTCGTGCTTCATTCCAACGGTATCCAAAGCCCACGGATTCTGTGAGTTTACGGATATTCTGTTCTTTGCCGACCAAAAAATGCCAACCTTTGTCAGCACCGGCTTGGCCGAGTTTTTTGAGATAGTTCTGTTTTTTGAGCTTGGCAAGGATAGCGGTTTCAGAGGGGTTGAAGCTGAGGGTCAGGATGTCGTAATCCTTGCCAATTTTCAAATCCATTTCCTTGGCCACATCCAATGTCGCATTGAGTACCAGACCACAAAGCATTGGACATTGGTAGTAACCGAGGTTTAAAATGACCGGCCGACCTTGGTTAAAGTAATCGCCAAGGGTCACCGTCTTGCCTGCTGAATCGGTAAATTCCAAATCCATTGGGAGGGTGTCACCAAGCTTTTGCTCAATGGTGACACCTTTGATTTCGTCAGGCGACCGCTCTTTACGTGAGAGCGTGTTTTCAAGTGTTCGTAAATCTTTAGCCGGGTCAACGATCAATACGGGGGGCTTGGAAAGGACACTGCGACCACGCTTGTCAGCCTTGAGCGGGGCATCGGATTCATAGCCTAACGCGATGCTACTACCCATGGTTAAACACAGACAGCCACAGGCAATCGTCATCATGTTGCGACGAGGCCATGTCATTATTTTTGTGGTAATCTTGGTGAAAGGCTTCATGGTTTTTCTTTCGGCAGTTCGCTTCACAGGCTACTCAATAGAACAAAGCAAAATAAAATGTGAAAGCGACGGCCTTATCAGTTGTGGTTATCGACCCAATGACTTGGCGGTTAATTTAATCGCATCATCAATTGGAATTGCAGCAATCTGTTTCTTCTGATCCATCCAACGATAGTTGTTGATTTTTTCATGCTGTTTGAGATTGATATCACGCAAAGCCCAATTGGGATTGGCGGCTTCCTTGGAAGCAATTTCGGCCTTCTGTTCGTAATAAAACCATGCTTGTGTCGCAAAAATAACCACGATTAACAGCACCGTACTCACAGACCCCACCGCCACTAGCGTTGGGATGTCTACGTATTCTTTTTCAATGGTTTTTAGTTCCATGATGATGCACCTATGCCTTGCTTACATATTTTTAAAAGCGAGTGATTCGCCTAGACGTGGGTCATGCAAAGGGACAATCGCGTTAAGCGAGCCAATCCAAATGGCAGCCCCAGTAAAGAGTCCGCCAAGACCCAACAAGCAGCCTAGTTCGATTACGCCAAATTTTAATTGTGTGCTTAGTTCAGGCATGACAAGCCACCAGAGGTCCACCCAGTGGAACACCAGTAGGTAAATCGCCCAGCATACAAGTAGTGTGTTGTTGCGTTTGATGTGCCGTGAGATCAAGCCCAAAAAGGGAATAAAAAAGTGACCAATCACTAGGGCAATGCTCACGATACTCCATGCGTTAAAGTCCGCAGACACAGTCGTCGCACCGCGAGCCACAAACCAGAACGTGGTCTCAGGCAACGAGGCGTACCAAATGAGCATGTACTGGCTAAAGGCGATGTAGGCCCAGAAGATGACAAAGCCAAAAAGGAACTTGCCATGGTCATGGAAGTGTTCGGTATTGACGGCCTTGTCATCGATGAGGCCTTTGTTTTTGAGTATCGCCAAGACTAGAATCATGGTGGCAAAGATGGCAATCATTGCACCCGAGAAGTAGTACACGCCAAAGATCGTTGAAAACCATGCAGGACTTAACGACATGATCAGGTCAAAAGATGCAAAGGTCACTGTCGGGGCGAAAAGGACGATGGCGAGGGGCGATAAGCGTTCGAGCTGACGGGTCAGAGCGGGGTCGCCGCTGCTGTCTTGTTCGACACTTTTACGCCAGAAGGTATAGCTCAGACCAATCCAGATCGCAAAGAAAACAATCCAGCGGACAATAAAGAAAGGTGCATTGAGATAGGCAGCTTTCTTAGCGGTGTAAATTTGTTCGGTATGTGCATCAATCGCGCCAGGGGTTTGGCTCGCGTGAGTCAGATCAACGGCAGGCATACTGTCATGTTCAGTGGCAATATCGGTGACGGGTGTTGCATGAGTCGCATCAGCGTGATTTGTTTTTTCGTCTGGTGCATAGTCATCATGAGCAGATAGGGAGTCATTCGAAGCGGCATGCCCGTCATCTAAAGTCGCTGCATCGGCTTGGTGTTCTAGCGTAGCGTGTGCCGGTGCATGGTGTTCATGTGGGGCAGCCCAAGGATAGACATCCCCGCTACCTAATAACACATTGCCCGCAATGGGTAAAAACGCAATCGCCATCACA
>JAESSU010000488.1 GCA_016763955.1 Phycisphaeraceae bacterium
ACTACACCATCACCGTGACCAACACCGGTAACGGCGTCGCTCGCAATGCTGTCATTCAAGACATCATTCCCGCAGGTGCCAAGTGGGTCTCCGCTTCCGATGGGGCTCAACTCGCTGATGGCAAAATCACATGGATGGCAGGCAACCTCGCTCCTGGTGCTTCTAAAACCGTCACCGTCAAAGTCACCGGTTCACAACTGGGCACCATCGTCAACACAGCAAGTGCTTCAGCATTCTGTGCTAACGCAGTGACCGCAACTGCCAAGACACAAGTCAAGGGTATTCCCGCAATCTTGCTTGAATGCGTTGACCTAGTGGACCCTGTTGAAGTCGGTGGCGAAACCACCTACGTCATCTCCGTCACCAACCAGGGATCACTCACAGGCACCAACATCGTCCTGACAGTGGTCTTAGAAGACACATCGCAGTATGTCTCAACCACTGGCCCAACCACAGCAACCGTCAGCGGCAAGACCATCAAGATCGCCCCGCTAGCCAAGCTCGCGCCACAAGAACGCCAGTCCTGGCACATCAAGGTCAAGGCTATCGGTCAAGGCGACGTTCGCTTTAGTCTGAACATGATGTCCGACCAGATCAGTCGCCCTGTTACAGAAACCGAATCCACGAACTTCTACCAATAAGCTCGTGTGATCATCTGAAACTGACCTAAGTCTCAGACAGATAAATCAAAGCGGCCCAAGTCTAAGACTTGGGCCGCTTTTTTATTCCCCCCCCCGGAAGACCCGGACGATTTATTGGGATTCAAGAATACCTTAGAAGTCTCAAAGCCAAAATAAAATTTCGGGGCTTTCGGGGCTTCCGAGGTTCCGAGCTTCCGGGGGGCAAAGCCCAATGCTGAGGCTCGGCGAAGCGTGGGATGATTCATTATGTGATAAAATCTCATTTTCAATTCCCACACCCATACAGAGACATTTCCATGCCCAAGTCCCGCTATCAATTGCTTGTCGGCTTACATGTGACTAACGACGAGCAATACACCCAATACCGTCAACACATCATGCCCTAGCTTGAATCCAATGGCGGAAATTTTGAATATGATTTCACCATTGATGCCACGCTTAAAAATGCAGCAGGCCACCCCATCAACCGTCTCTTTGTTCTGTCTTTCCCAGACCAAAAAGCGCAACACAACTTTTTCAATAGCCCAACCTATCTACAAATCCGCGAGACCTATTTTCAGCCTTCGGTCAATGCAGCCAGCATCATTTCGACATGGGAACAACCCCAAAGCCAGTGATGGACACTCGATGGGTCTAAAAACACGACATCGAACCTAACAGGCAACCTTGCCTTAGCTTTGGTATCATTAGCACGCTATGGACAAGCCTAGATGTTTAATCGTACGGACCGCAGGCACCAACTGCGATATGGAACTGGCTTACGCTTTTGAGCTAGCGGGTGCCACCACCCAAAAACTGCACATTAATGAGCTCATCGCCGATCCTTGTGTCATTGAGTCTTTTGATCTGATCGGTTTCCCCGGCGGTTTTAGTTATGGTGATGATATTGCTGCGGGACGTATTTTTGCCAACCGCCTGCGACATAAACTCATGGATCACCTCCTTAGTGCAGCTGACAAAGGCGTGCCAATGATCGGCATATGCAACGGCTTTCAGGTCATGACCAAGCTCGGTCTTTTACCTGATCCACATGCAGGCAAACAAACGGCCACCTTAGCGGACAACAATACCGGCCGATTCACCACACGCTGGGGGAAAATGGCCGTCCCGCAGAACACCGTCTGTGTCTGGACCAAAGGGTTAAACGAAATGGAATTGCCCATCGCTCATGCTGAGGGTCGCTTCGTCCCTGAATCCGACGAAGCATTGGCACGTTGGAAAGATAACGGCCAGATCGCCCTTGAGTATGCAGCGGGTGATAACCCCAACGGCTCCACAGCCAACATTGCAGGCGTGTGTGATCCTTCAGGCTTGATTCTAGGACTCATGCCCCACCCCGAACGCTGGATTAACCTAACCAACCATCCCCAATGGCAGCGACAAAGTGCGGATTGGAAAGCTCAAACCCCCACAGGCCTAAAGATGTTCCAAAATGCAGTGAACCATGTTCTGACATCGACCCCTGCAAGTGTCTAAAACGCTCCATTAGTTATACACCGTCCAGTAATATCGACAGCTCCAAGCCCAGTTCGGACTGTCATTGCCAATACAGGTCATACGCAAACCATGAACCCTGATCAGTCATTGTGTTGACACGTTGGTTTTATCCTGTTTTTTACCGTCCAAAACGCCATCTTGTCGATAAATACCTTTCAAACGCACGGCAATAGCGCTCTGTGTTATCCCTTGACCACTATCTGCATGGTGCAATCACTTGGCGGATCATGACGTAATTAATAACTGGTGATATGGCTAAAAAACAAACTAAAAAAACGACTTCCAAATCCGCCAAACGCAACGACCAAACCGGTCGCTTCAAACACCTATGCTGGATACTCACCGCATTGGTCTGGGTGCTCCTTTTAGCATCACTGCTAAGCTTCCATCCCGGAGACTGGCCGGCACACAATGTCTCGCCACATAATACGGGACTCGAAAACTGGGTCGGCAAATTCGGCGCAGCAATCAGCTCAAAAATCTATCTCATGGTCGGACCCGGCATCTGGATGCTGATGACCGGGCTGCTGGGCATGCTCATCGCCACGGCGATGGGACGCAAAATCACCCAACCCATCATCCGTATCATCGGCGTGGTCATCTTGGTGATCGCAACCTCTGCTTTGCTCGGACTTTTTAAATTCAACAATCTTGGAAACTTTTTTGTTAATCTCATCCACAGCAAAAACCCTGCTGATGGCATGGCAAACCCCGAAGGTGCTGGCGGGCTGCTAGCGATCTTTATCAATACCGAACTCACAAGCCGCTTTTCGACCTTTGGTACAGCCGTGATTCTCATTGTCGGATTTTGGCTGGGCGCATTACTTGCAGTGGACCAATGGGTCTTAGCTGTCCCCCGTGCTTTTGCGCGATTACTCAATGCCTTAACAGGGATCAATCTCCCGCGCCCAGTACTTGTCGGACGGTTCCCCAAACTTTGGAGCCGGGGCAATGTCACCGCTGACAAAAAGACTGCCTCACCCAAATCCAAACGCAAACCCAAAGTCCAAGTTGACGATCATATCGACGATGAGGCTGGCGGTTATGCGGGGACTAAATCTTTTGACCCTGAAGAGAATCTAGCGGAAGAACCTGACGCTGAACTGCAAGAAGAAGTCGAATACGAAGAAGTCGAAGTTGAAGAAGAAGCCCAAGAAGAAGACGCACTGGATGCTGATTCTCTACGTGAAAAATTCAAAAACCTACCTATCAATTTCGCCAAAACCAGTAAGAGTAAAAAAGCAGAGCCCCACCGTGAAGTCGATTACAGCGGCTATCAATTCCCAAGCATGGATCTTCTTGTCGAACCTGAAAGCAACTTCTCTGAAATTTTAGAGACATGGGTCCGCGAACAAGCCATCGAACTAGAAACCACTCTGCAAACCTACCGCATCCAAGGCGAAGTCGTCGGCGTGGACTCCGGGCCAGTGATTACCCTTTACGAAGTCCGCCTAGCACCGGGAACCAAAGTCGCCTCCGTCAATGCCATCTCCAGTGACATTGCCCGCGCGATGAAAACACAAAATATCCGCGTCGTTGCCAACATGGCAGGCCGAGACACCATTGGCATTGAAGTGCCCAATTCCCAAAAAGAAAAAGTTCGACTCAAAGAGCTGATGACCGTGGACTCTGAGGCGGTCGCCAAGATGCGTTTGCCCATGTTCCTAGGTAAAGACGCTTCGGGCAATCCACTGGTTGGCGATCTGACTTCCATGCCCCACATGCTCATCGCAGGCACGACTGGCTCAGGCTAGTCCGTCTGTATGAACTCCATTATCATGTCCTTCCTTTTTACCAAACGTCCTGATGAACTTAAGCTCGTACTAGTGGATCCGAAGATGGTTGAAATGAGCCAGTTCAAGGACATCCCGCATTTGATGTGTCCTGTGGTCACGGACATGAACAAGGCTGCTGCGATTTTGGAATGGGCTGTGACCAAAATGGATGAACGCTACGCCCTGCTTGCTGAAGCGGGTGTGCGAGACATTACCAGCTATAACGATCTGGGTTGGGAAGAAATCAAGTTACGCATGGAACCTGCCACTTTGGAAGAAGAGGTTCGCATTCCCAAGAAGCTGCCTTACATGGTATTTATCATTGACGAATTAGCGGACTTGATGATGACCAACAAGGAAGTGGAAAGCTTTATCGTGCGGATCGCTCAAAAAGCCCGTGCGGTGGGTTTGCATTTGATCCTTGCCACGCAGCGTCCCCAAGCCAATGTGGTGACGGGCTTGATCAAATCCAACATGCCTTGCCGCGTTGCGTTTAAGGTTGCATCGGGTATGGATAGTCGCATTGTGCTTGACCAAAAGGGTGCCGAACTGCTCCTTGGTCAAGGTGACATGCTGTACCTCTCGCCACGAACAAGCAAGATCACCCGATCCCAAGGCACGCTCGTGGATGACAAAGAAATCCGTGATGCGGTCAAGTTCCTTAAGAAAGTCTCAACGCAGAACTTTGAAACTCAGCTCGTCCAAATCAAGCAGCCTGGCCTAGGCGCAGAAGGTGGCGGCGATCGCGATGAACTGTTTGACGATGCAGTCCGCGTGGTGCTTGAATCACAACGAGGCAGTGTGTCGTTACTACAACGCCGTCTAATGATTGGTTATTCACGGGCTTCAAGACTCGTCGAAGAGATCGCAGATGCAGGAATCATCGGCGAGTACAAGGGTTCACAAGCACGCGAAGTGAATATGACCCTTGAAGAATACGAAGCGCTTAAAGCTCAAGCTGAACAAAGTGATCTCATTGCAGGCTCGCCGCTTGTGCGTCCCGCAGATACCACCGAGTCCCAAGAAGCCTTTGACAGTGACAGTGACGATCAGGACGATTCCGTACCTGACGAAATGGGTGATGAGTATCGCAATTAAGCCGACCCCATGACTGATGATCAATTCCGATATTTTTCATGGCAACGTGTGCATGAATAAAGAACACGCTTTAACTGCTCATCAAGTTTTTGCGTGCGTCGCTTATCTGCCATCAACTGATTTTCCAATACACTTGCATCCGCAGAAGATGCAAGTATCCAATCACGCATTTGCGCAGACTCACTGACCTGCTTATCATCCCCAAGATTTTTTAATAAATCAGCTAACCTTCCAGCTTCAGCAATAGGCAGCAAATCAGGCGCATTCACTGGAGGCTTCCAACCCGCAGCCTTTATCGCTTTTAAATGATCCGCCACCTGATCGATAGCCACCATGGCATCAACTAAATTCCGAGTCTGCCAAACTTGCGGGAAAGCATTTGAGGCGCTATCCAGTACTGCATCACTCACAAGCACCGCTTGAGACACGCTGGCAAAAAGACCTTTGTAATGTAACGATGTCCCTGAAACATGCATCCGCTTAATCGCTGCAAAAGGGGTCAAATCCCCCAACATCACACTCACAACAGCCGTGGCTCCAGCACTACGATGTTTCCCATGATGACAGTGAATATAAAACGGGCCGGGCAAATCACGGGCCGCACGAGCAAGCTCCAATGAGCGATTTTTAGACACTGCATCATACCCAATGGGCAAATGAACATACCTAAGCCCATATTTCTTCGCATATTTTAACTGAGGCTTTGCGCCATCGACGGAAATTAGAGTCTTGATTCCCATCGCTTTAAGTGTTGCAAACCCCTGCTCACCGATGGGCACTGCCCCTGAGTAAAACGACTTTGTAAAGGCCACCACATTCTCTAGACCCGGAAGGTTCACAGGCTGCGTTGCGGTTGGCAAAGGGAGCATCTGCCCGAGAGCTTGTCCTTGATTTTTAATACTCCTGCAAGCTTGAAAAGCGAAACATAGAACAAGCAGAACACCCAAGCGAACCCCATCTTTTAACATCAATTATACCTTTCACGATTAAAAATTGGGCGTGACTTACATCGCCAACACAAGTGTTACAAAGTCTTATGAACCTTCCGACGCATACAAAATAGACGCGATGCGTATTCGTCCTTCGTTTCATAGGGCAACAGTCATGCATCACATTGATTGTTACGAATTAACGGTCATCACTTTAACACATGCGTACAAAAAAACCGTGGTTCGATTGAACCACGGCTTTGATTTTGTATTTTGTTATGAAACACGACTGCAATCAGGCAGACGCCAACGGTTGAGGATCAGTCAAAATCACCTAGAACCATATCGTGAACACTCTTGCCTGCGGGCATCATTGGATACACGTGTTCGTGTTTCTCGACGACACAGTCAAAAACTGCTGGACCATCGTGTTCTAAAAATTCCTTCATAACCTGTGGGAGATCCGCCTTCTTGGTGCAGCGGAAGCCCTTGCAATTCATGGCTTCAACGAGCTTCACAAAATCGGGGTTGTGCATCTGTGTGTGGCTATAACGTTCTTCATAGAACAAGTCCTGCCATTGTTTAACCATGCCTTGAAAATCATTATTAAGGATAATGGTTTTAGCGGGAATGTTATATTGAGCAGCGGTGGTCATTTCCATCGCGGTCATGGAGAAACTGCCATCACCATCAATATTGATCACCGGCAGGGGCTTTCGGTTTTCGCGTTTGGCTTTGATCATTTCACCTAGCATGGCACCCACTGATGCGGGCACGCCATAACCCATCGTCCCTAAACCACCGGAGGTAATCCAACGGCTTGGGTGTTTGTAATCATAAAACTGTGCGGCCCACATTTGGTGCTGTCCCACGCCGGTCGTGATGATCGCTTCGCCTTGAGTCTGCTTGTTGAGTTCTTCGATCACAGCTTGGGGCTTAAGATGGAACTCACGTTCATCATCCTTATAACGGAAGGGATGTTTGGTCTTCCATTCTTGGATGGTGGCATGCCATTTTGGATGCTTGTTTTCTTTAAGCATGGGCAAAAGCAGTTCTAGGTTTTTGCAAGCATCGCCTTCAACCGCAATGGTGACCGCAACGGACTTATTAATATTTTCCGGAGCGATATCAAAGTGAATAATCCCGCCATTGCCGAGTCGTTCTGCTTCACGAGCAGAGGCTGCGAATTTAGTTAAGTCTCCGGTCACTCGGTCATCAAAACGAGCCCCGATAGAAACCACCACGTCTGCTTGATCCATTGCCCAGTTAGAATAAGCACTGCCGTGCATCCCAATCATGTGCAGAGACTGAGCTTGTGTTTCATCGTATGCACCAAGGCCCAGCAACGTGGTCGTCACAGGAATGTCAGCCTTCTTAGCACACTCACGCATAAGATCAGTCCCGCCAGAAAGAACACAACCTTGCCCCACAAAAAACAGGGGGCGTTTGGCGTTATTAATCATTTCCGCAGCACGCTCAACTTCACTGCTAGTCCCCAGCTCGCGGACGTGGTAACCCGGAAGGTCCGGCATTGTGTCAATCGCTTCATTAATAATCGATGCGGTGATGTCCTTAGGCAGGTCAATAAGAACCGGGCCCGGACGACCGGTCGTGGCAATGTGAAATGCTTCATTAATACGACGTGGAATTTCACGCACGTCTTTGATTAGCACGTTCCATTTGGTACATGAACGGGTAATGCCCGTGATGTCTGCTTCCTGAAAAGCGTCAGAACCAACTGCGCCCGTTGCGACCTGCCCGCAAAAAACGATCATGGGCGTGCCATCCGTCAGCGCATCTTGAAGTGGGGTCACGGTATTGGTTGCACCTGGGCCTGAAGTCACTAAGACGATGCCACACTTCCCGGTGCGCCGAGCATAGCCTTCTGCCATGTGGCCTGCACCATGTTCGTGGCGGACTAGGATAAATTGAAAGTGTGGTGAGTTATGAATCGCATCAAAGACCGGGAGAATCGCCCCCCCGGGATAGCC
>JAESSU010000489.1 GCA_016763955.1 Phycisphaeraceae bacterium
CTTTTTCTTTCTCGAAGCGGCGCTGTGTCTTGTTTCGGAGTTTGTATGGCTGTTCTGGATATCTCCAAAATTCTTCGTGAAGATGCGCTTTTTTCAGGTTTACCTGATCATTCAACCGTATCCATAGTTGAAAATATTGAGATTATCAATTTCAAGCTTGGCGAAATCATTCTGCAAAAGGATGATCCTGGGCAAGGGTATTATATTGTCCACAAAGGCAAAGTCCGCATAGTTGATGATACCGTAGAAGGTCGCCCCGTAACATTGGCATTGCTGAAGGCCGGTGTGGGCTTTGGTGAAAGGTCTTTGTTTTTTAACCAGCCTGTATCGGCAACAGTTCGCTCTGCGGCAAAGACCATCGTGCTCAAACTCGGACGAGAAGACTTCGCCCGTCTGATTGAAGACGATCCATCCATTGGCGAGCAAATCCACCGGACTCAAGAACGTCAAACAGAATATGCATTTCTCAAAACCCAACACCTGATTGCATGTCTATCGCCAGCACAGACAGAACAGTTGGTGTCTAAAATCGAACGCATCGACTTGAACGAAGGTGAGCAGGTGTTCGCTGAAGGCGATGCGCCTGAGGCCTTATACTTGGTTCGCGAAGGAAATGTCAGACTTATCAAAAGCAGCCTCAATGATCGGTTGTTAGGGGTGCGCCGTGAGGGCGATGCCATTGGCGAAATGTCCCTGATGAACGATGAACCGCGTCGTGAAACAGCCATTGCCGGCGAAGGTGGCGCATGTCTGATGCGTCTTTCCGTGAATGACTTTAAAGAAGTTGCCGGTGATAGTGATGCCGTGAATGAAGCCATTGCTAATTATGCGCGCCATCAGGTTTTGCAACGCGAAGTGATTTTAGCGCAAAAAGATGATGATGCTAGGGATAAGCCTGCAGAAGAGATCCGCGTTCTTTTGCATCGCGGGATGATCAAATCTTCCGGCTTGTTTGGACAAAATTATCCGTTGAGCGTCACCGAACAATCCAATCTTGCGGGTATTGCCTGTCTAGACATGGCAGCCCGCTTTTACAAACGCTACGCTCCCACGGATGCTCTGGCTGAACAACAGACCATTAGTGGCCATCATGACGATCTGTACTCCATAGGCCAAAAGGCGGAAACCCTAGGGTTAATGAGCCGTTTGGTGACTTTGGGGGCAGAAAGTATCGATGCCATGGCGACCCCTGCTATCTATGATGATCCTGAATCTGGGCTGTGTGTGATCTATGGCATTACTAAGAAACACTTGCTAATTGCCGACCCCACTCGGGGGCTGACAACAATTCGACGCGATGACTTTTTAGGCCGCTGGAACGGTCAGGCCCTAGTCATTTCCATTGCCCCGGACTTTGGAGCCGTCGGAAAGTCTGCAACAGGCTTGTTCAAACAGTTTATTCCGCTATTCGCTCCACACAAGGGCCTGATCCTTCGCATCATTGCGATCACAATGTTGATTCAAGTCGCGGGGATTATTCCAGCATTCTTTACAAAAATTCTCATTGATAATGTTTTGGTCGTTGGCGATTTGGATTTATTGGTGTTGCTTTTAATCGGCCTTTTGGTGGCGACATTGCTGGTCACCATGGCAGATGCCGTCAAAGAATTTTTACAAATGCATCTCATGCGGCGGATCACCGCAACGTTGTTCACCCGTTTTTTCGATCATATTTTAGCGTTGCCCATCACCGCCTTAAAAAAATGGGATACGGGTTCATTGACTTCGCGGTTCGAAGAAAATCAAACCATTCTGGACACCACTACCGATGGAACTATGACCATCGTTATGAACAGCTTTGGGCTTATCGTCTACACACCTATTTTGTTGGCAATGCAGCCCATGTTGGCAGGAATCACGTTGTTCTTTTGTTTTTGTATTGCAGGCCTAACGATTGCAAATGCAAAAAAAATGCGCCGTTTTGAACAATTAGATTTTGACTTGGGCGCAGCCAAGGCATCCCATTTAATTGAAGTGGTCAAAGGTATTAATACGGTTAAGGCTCTGGGACAAGAGGATGAGTTCATTGAGCGCGGAAAAGGTTTTTTTGCTCGTGAAATGAGCCTTGAGTATGAAAAAGAACGTTTTGACCGGCGCCTGGAACTTGCCACCGAATTGCTGGAATCCATCAGTAATATCCTGATTCTCAGCATCGGTGCATCCTTAGTTATTGATGGCTCAATGACAGCAGGGTCATTGATCGCCTTTACGGGCATTGCGTCAATGGTCACCGGTCCAGTCGAAGAGTTAGCCAGTTTTTATGACGAATACTTAGAGGTGCAGGTCGCACTTGAACGCATCAATGACATCCTGAGTGTTCCACGTGAACAAAATGATGGCAACGCTCCCTGCCCGGAATTAACGGGTTCGATTAAATTCGAAGAAGTCTCGTTCAGTTACGATCCTGCTGAAGGTACCAACGTCCTTAATAATATCAATTTGGAAATCCAACCCGGACAAAAGGTGGCTTTCGTTGGTCGTAGTGGATCTGGCAAAAGCACCTTAGTCAACATGGTGAACCGCCTGTTGACGCCGACAAAAGGGCGGGTGCTGGTTAATGGCATCGACATATCGACATTGGATATTGTGTCATTACGCAAACAAATTGGCGTTGTTGAACAGATGCCTTTTATTTTCAGCGGCACCGTGCGCGACAACATCACCATAGCCAATCCGTCTATGTCTTATGAAGCCGTGGTATCGGCGGCGACACTTGCCGGAGCACATGATTTTACATCGTTTTTCCCAATGCGCTACGACACGCGCATCGGCGAAGGTGGGCGAAGCCTTTCAGGAGGACAAGCACAGCGCTTGATTATTGCCCGTGCGTTGGCCGCATCTCCAAAAATTCTGATTTTGGATGAGGCCACAGCTGCATTGGATACTGAATCAGAAAAAGTGATCCAAAAAAATCTAGATAAGATCATGCAGGATAGAACGACGCTTGCGATTGCACACCGACTTTCAACGATACAAAATGCAGACCTGATCGTTGTGTTGGAAAACGGTGAGATCGCCGAAAAAGGAAGTCATGAAGAATTGATGGAGCGCAAGGGCCTCTATCATTACCTAGTATCGCGAACTGATGATGGATGAAATGATGAAAACGACCTATTGGGAATGCTTGAAAAGGAAACGCTATGTCCAGTGATGACAATGCGGAACTGCTTGATGCCTCAGGTCAATTCCAGACCCTAGAGCGCCATGCCGATGACAGCCGTAACAAAGATGCACGGTCTGACCTTATCGAAGCCGTGCCACCGTTGTACATGCGCAGCACCATTTATCTGTTTGTCGCTGTGATCATTGTCAGCTTACTGCTCACATACATTGCTAAGGTCTATGTCATTATTCCAGCCACAGGCATAATATCACCGGAAAGTCAGAATGTGGTGATTGAGGCTGAATCTGCGGGCATCGTGACCAAGTTATTGGTCACGCCCGGCGATAATGTCATGCCCGGCCAGATTTTGATGGAATTGCGACAAGATGCAGCAGGTGTCAATCTGGCCACCTTGCATGATCAGTTGGACATCCACCTGAGCAATCGTGAAAAAGCCCACAAAGCTATCCTAATCGTCAATCAGCTTATTGCCCAACCCAACCTCGTCCTTGAGAAATCTCTAGATTTCTTTAAGGATGCAGGTGCTGCAATGGTCTATACGGCGAATTTGAAAACCTCTATGCAGAGGTTGGAGCAGGCCAGATTGAATTTAAAAAATGATGGTGCAGAACAACAACGTATGATGGCGTCACAAGTCGCGCTACAGCAAACGACCATTGAGAATCTCAAACGCAATCAAGCCCCAACTGAAAAATTGATCAAAACTTTAGAAATATCGCTGGCACGCAAACAACAAAATTTGGACCGTAACATTCAATTGGCCCAAGAGCGCGTCATCACCGAAACGCAAGTGAGTCAAGCCCGCGACCAGGTTCTAAGTGCACAAAACAACCTCAACCAACAACGTCAGCAATTGGCCCAGCTAAAACTCAGTATATCCCAAGCCTTTGTGGAAATTGGGACACAAAAAAATCAACTCGCAAAACAGAAGAGGGGCCTGAAATCTCAGCTTGAGACGGCGCAACTGTCCTATGACAAAGCGATTGCTGATTTGGCTTCGTCCATTGCCACCTTTGAACAAGTATTACAAACCACGGACGCCACAATCGCAGAAGCCCGAGGCAAACTGCGCATGCAAGAAAACACCATTAACAAACTCACCATCAAAAGCCCCGTTGCAGGTGAGATTACGGCTCTAAACTTCAATTCGGCGGGCCAGTCGGTCGGTGTGGGCGCGCGCGTTGCGGTGATTATTCCGACGGATGCACGGCCTATCGTAATGGTCACGGTTGCCAACAAGGACATCGCTGGGGTTAAAGAAGGCATCCCAGCCCGTGTGAAGGTTGACGCCTACCCTTTCCGACAATTCGGAACCGTTGAAGCAACCGTAACACGGGTTTTTCCGTTGGCAGATAAACCCGAATTTGCGGTGCGGTTAAGACTGTCCAACAACTTTATCATCGCGAATGATCGTCAGGAACCTCTGGAACCGGGTCTGACCGTTGAGGTTGATTTACTGACCGAACGCAAGCGCATCCTTGAACTTATCTTTAAGAAAATGAGATAGCGCAAACATGGCAAGTGGGTTTTCAGAACAGTTAGGTCTTCATCCTGATTTCAGGATGCTGTCTGCTGGCGAGTGCTCTCAGCTCGTGCGTCAGGCCGCATCGATTGAAGTGCGCCCATCTGAAGTCTTAAGAGAAACAACCAGTAAAGCTAAAGGCTTTTATTACATCCTGTCCGGTTCAGTGGAATTGGTTAGCGAGGGTGCCGAAGGAAACCGCCTGATCATTGACACCCTCCACGAAGGTGCGCTTGAAGGCTGTGATGTTTTTGATAAAATGGAACTCAGTTCTTATCGATTGCAGGCTGGGGCAGAGCCCGCGTTGCTGCAATATCTCAGCAAATCAAATATCATGGCATTCCTAATTGCCCACCCTGAAATCAAAGAAAAGATTGAGGATGCTCGTCGTCTGCGGGAAGTGCTCGACTTCTTGATTCAGGCAAAAAGCCTAAATGGGATCCCCCGTGAAGGATTGGCGTCACTGTCTCGTCACACCATACAAAAAGACGTTTCTGCTGGCACCCAAGTGATTAAACAGGGTGAACATGACGACAGCCTCTTTCTGGTTAAAAGTGGCTGGTTTGTTGTCACTCGAGATGAAGCCCCCAGTGTTCGCATCGACACACCTGGCCCTGGGGCCATCCTTGGTGAAATTGCCGTCCTGACGGGAGACCCCCGCGGGGCAAACGTGATTGCGGGCGAAGATTCTGTGATTTACCACGTGCCAGGTCCGGCCTTTCGAACTTTGATTGAAGAACATAAAGAGCTGTCCGAAAATCTTACAGCAATGATGCACCAACGCATCCAAGAAAGCGATGAAATCATGGCCAAGGCTGAGGCAAGGGCCAAAGCTGAAGCCGATGAAGTTGTCGCAAACGAA